>NZ_JBVVQV010000003.1:0-153341 GCF_055811235.1 Mesorhizobium sp. WSM4810
TCTCGGTCGAGTGTCATAAAACTCGGAACAGCGACCCGATCGGCCCGCTCTCTCCGCCAGAGGCGCAGCCTTTCATCTGTTCGAATGGATGTTGTCATCGCCAGCGCTTCCGCTGCCTAAACATCCGATTCTTGCGACCGTCCGGCGAGCTTCTCGATCGATCAGATCCAGGAGCGGCTTCAAGAGCAGTTCCAAAACGTCGGCGGCGGCCAATAACGGCTCGCGTTTGAAAGACAGCACCGGAAGCGGCGCCGGGTTCGTATACGCGCATTCGACAGTGACAAGGGAGTGCAGCAGCGGCGTTGGTTGGCTGAGAGGAAGGGAACGTCCGCATTGGATTCGGATCGAGACCTTGCATTCGTCCAAAGCCAACGTCAGGAAATGCCGCTGTCGAGGCGAAGTTCGCGTCAGACGCTCATCGCACCGACAAGCGAGTTGGACGACCGACTCGAGTGGGAAAGCGGCCGTCTGACAGTCTCGCTCTCGGCAACGACGCGCCAGGAGCGTAACTTTTCAAAACGCGCGAGGACATTGCCGGTAGGCTTAATGCAAGTGTCCGTCTGGAAGATTGGATAACAGCCGTGCATGTCCTCCTGT
This sequence comes from Mesorhizobium sp. WSM4810, assembly GCF_055811235.1. Taxonomy (NCBI): domain Bacteria; kingdom Pseudomonadati; phylum Pseudomonadota; class Alphaproteobacteria; order Hyphomicrobiales; family Phyllobacteriaceae; genus Mesorhizobium; species Mesorhizobium sp. WSM4810. The sequence goes on from NZ_JBVVQV010000003.1 coordinate 598, forward strand.
CTTACAGGGTGTACGAATTCTTGAATTGGTCGAAGACACTCGCAAGCTGCCTTATGCCGGCAAATTTGCTATGTTGCTGTTGTCGTCGCGACCGGGCCCGAATCGTTCGACGGACGCTTACCTAACCCGCCATCGACCCCATCACGAGACAACAGCGCCGGTCCTGCCGGCCGGCTCCGTGACAAGGGATCACATCCCCATGACTTACATTACCACCCAAGACGGCACCCGGATCTTCTACAAGGACTGGGGCCCCCGAGACGCTCAGCCGATCGTCTTCCACCATGGCTGGCCATTGAGTGCCGACGACTGGGACAACCAGATGATGTTCTTCCTGGCGGAAGGATATCGCGTCATCGCCCACGACCGGCGGGGCCACGGGCGGTCGGACCAAACCGACGGCGGCAACGAGATGGACACCTATGCAGCCGATGTCGCCGAGCTGGTCACGGCCCTCGACCTCAAGAATGCGATCCATATCGGCCACTCGACCGGTGGCGGCGAGGCCACACGTTATGTGGCGCGCGCGGAACCAGGACGCGTGGCCAAGGCCGTGTTGATCGACGCGGTGACTCCCGTGATGGTCAAGAAAGATTCAAATCCGGGCGGGACGCCAATCGAGGTGTTCGACGGATACCGTGCTGTGCTTGCCGCCAACCGCGCCCAATTTTACCTCGATATTCCGACCGGCCCTTTCTACGGCTTCAACCGGCCAGGCGCGATGGCGTCGGAGGGTCTGATCCGCAACTGGTGGCGACAGGGCATGATGGGGAGCGTCAAGGCCGGGTATGAGTGCATCAAGGCCTTCTCGGAGACCGACTTCACCGAGGATTTGAAGGCGATCGACGTCCCGGTGCTGGTGATCCACTGCGAGGATGACCAGATCGTGCCTTATGCCGATTCAGCGCCACTGACGGTCAAGCTTCTGAAGAACGGCACGCTCAGGAGCTACAAGGACCTACCGCACGGCGTGTGCCAGACCCATCCAGAGGTCGTAAATCCGGAGATACTTGCGTTCATTCGCGGGGCGAAGGTGAAGGCAGACCAGCGAGCGGCCGCTGCCGCGGTGTGAACTTTGACTGCGGGCCCGGCCAGGCGGCCGGGCCCGCATAGACTGTCCATACGTCGGCCATAGAAATATCGGGCAGGCCTTCCCCCTTGCTCGCCAGACAAAATGCCCGGTCGTGGCCAAGCTCGACCGCCTGTCGCGAGATGTCGCCTTCATAGCCGGCCTGATGGTCCAGCGGGTCCCGTTTATCGTCGCCGAACTTGGCGCCGATGCCGATCCGTTCATGTTGCACCTTTACGCCGCGTTGGCAGAGAAAGAACGGCGGTTAATCTCGGAACGGACCAAAACGGCCCTCGCCTCGCGCAAGACCACTGGCATAAGCGAGACGGACGGCAGCGCGTAGACTGGGACGCGACCTCTATGCAGAAGACCCGCCGCTACATTTGCGAAGCGACGGGCCTCCGCCCCATTCCCCCATACCTGACCATGCAACTGCCGTGCCAGACTTATTGACCCATCGCGGGACACCTTATGGCTTCTGCGCAGGCCTGGATGTTGCAAACAAGGATATGCCAGTCGGACCAGGCTCGGCTGTGGGAATTCCCACACCGGGGAAAACATTGGAAAAATCCGCTCCCAGTTTTGCTTTCCGGAAAGCGGGGCCTGCGGCCATCAAATTTCCTTGGATAGGGAGTAAGATGAAGTACACCTGATTGAACAAGAGGCTGTTGTGACAGGCTCTCCGGCCTTCATCTCAAGACTTTGCGATGCCGACCTCGCCGCGCTGACCAAACGGTGGCACGAGCGCAGCGCTTGCAAATTCCTTGACTTGCCGATGTCTTGATCAGCGTTCGCAATAAGCGCCGACGGAAGGAGCCGGGTTGAGAGACCGGTCGGCGGCCCCTTTGGGGAAGGTGGAACGTTTTCGCCCTCCTTGCCGTTGAAGCGGTCGGGAGAACGCTCGTGGTGGACCAAGTCGCGCAAGTTCGAACTGGTAGCTGCATTTGCCGCGGCGTAACGTTTCGCGTGACCGGCGATCCGCTTCGGGTTGGCATTTGCCACTGCAGCGACTGCCGCAAAGCCAGCGGGTCGATTTTCTCTGCGTTTGCAGTGTGGCCCCGAGGGGCATTTGAGAAAATGACGGGTTTCACCAGTACGTACGCGGGCAGAAGCTTCTGCTCGACTTGCGGCGGACGCGTGCCGTCGATCCGCGACGACGAAGTGGAGGTTATGATCGGGGCCCTCGACGAGGTACCATCGGACCTAACACCCGAATACGAACTCTGGACCGTACGTCGCGAAAGCTGGCTTAGTCCTCTGCCATCCGCAACGCAGTTCGAAAAGGACGCAGAAGCCCCCGGCAATGAAGCCGAGGTAGAACCACCTGAGCCCGCAAGCTAAGGACGCAGGCACAACGCCAGAATGAAAGCCGCGGCGAGCAGCATGGCGACTACTTCCCAGTTAATCCGGTAGATCATCGATCGTCTGCCGACATATCCGCGCCATTGCCTGGACAACCGCCAAGGCTGCCATTGTGCGTTTCGTCCTGCCTCCGTTGCGATAGTTGCCGTTCCGCTTGCCTTCAGGTGCGCCACCGCCCGCACCGTGCATGCGACAGACTGCGCTGCCCCTCACCGCTGGCGATCGACACTGGCAACCCGTCCGCTTCGACCGAGCATGACACCGAGGCGCTAGGTTCATGAGGTTGACGTTATTTTTTTCCGTCACCCTGCCCCCCATGGGCGACGTTGCCGACGATGGCTTGGCCCCCTTTTTCAACGTTCACGCGCTCGACAATCACGCGCTGCTCTCCTTTGCTGCGATAACGCTTCAGAGCCTCAACCTGGGCCACGTATGTACGGGCGAGGCGGTTTAATGCCCGTTCCTGCGATTCCCTCAACTCCCACGTCTTGGCTTCTCCCATGCACAAAGCGGTATTCATCGTGGCGAGGTGGATGGCGGCCATCTGGACACCAAGAGTCGCTTCGATCTGGTCCTTCGGTCGGAGCCCGCATACCATGGAGAGGGCATAATTCATTTCACCCTCACGTACCACGGAGCCGACCTGAGCAGCCTTGGCCAGTGAATCGAGAGTGCCGGCAAGGAAAGTGCCGCTATCGGCCCCTACGGCTTCGGCCAGTAGCTCATAGCCTAGTGCCGGGTCAGGGTGGTCCACCGCGATCGAAGCGATGCGCTTACCACCATCGCCGTCGCTCATCGAGATTTTTATTTGCGGAACCGGACGCCTGTTCTCGCGGCGCTTAGCGTAGGCGGCCCGTGATGCAAGTTCCAGTTGCGTCGGCTCGTGCGGCTTTGCAACCGGTTTTACCGTCTTGCCTCTCTTGGGCATCGGAACGACTGTCATCAGTGCCTCACCATACCCGCCTGCTGGAATACCGATCGCTATCAGATCCGATGTTCGCCGATTTGTTACCCACTTTTTACCCAATCCGCCAAATCACGAGCGAAGATACAGCCAAATCCCTTTTAATGTAAGGCATTCAGAGAGTATGAGCAGCGGATTGAATAACCGACGCCCCGATTTCAGGAGAAAGTTTAATGCCCGGAAGTTGCAGGCCGGCGAGCGCGAGGCCGATCAGGAAAAAGGTCGAGCGCTCATTGAATGTACGCGGGGCTCCTCGTGTTGCCTTCCTTCCCTCAAAAGCCCGTTTGTCTTCTGCTTCTGATCTCTGCTTCTGGATCTAATCTGCTTCTGCTTCTGTTCTGTTGTATCGATACCCTTTGCATAGGCTATCGAGAGGCTATGGATGGCGAGGTCATGAACTGGGCTCCCCATTCCGTTTCATCAAATTCGGCCTCGACTTTTTCCCGAACTCTGTCGCTGTCCAGCTTGTAGATGTGGCTGGCAATGCCGGCGGCGTGCTTGCCATTGGTAGGAGGTGAGGTCTGGAACCAGCGGCACACGTAGATCTCGTTGGTTTCCTCGTCGTGGCAGATCAGATCAGCCGTAGCCAAGGCAGCGAGGCAGAGTTGGTAATGGTCCATTGTCCAGCCGAGATCGGCCACGGCATAGGCAGGCGGCACTAGGCAACAACCCGCACTCGTTTGGTGCGGGCCAGTGCTGAAGTAGAACCAGAGCAGCCTCTGGTCGTTTGTCAGGGCAAGGAAGCGCCTTGATCGCCAGACGGTCGGGCCGACCTTGTGGAACTGCCGGACCATCTTACCCATTGATCGCCTCGCATTTCAGCCGGCGATGTTCCTGCTTAGGGTGCCGGCGGCAAAACCAGCGAACATCCATCGGGCGAGCGTAATCATCGTGGTGACCATCGACCTCGTGGGCGCCGCAGACCTCACACGGCTCCTTTTCGATCAATCCCTTCTTCAGCGCGGAACGCAGGGCCGCATGCGCCCAAGTCTCTTTCGGGTGCGCCGCCTTCCAGCGGTCTTGCGGTGTCATCGAGTTGCGACGACGCCTGGCTTCTGTTAGGTTCGCTGTGTTGATGCTTTCGAAATTGCCGCCGTTCCCGATGCCACTCGGGGCGGCGGTTTCCATTTCAGGGTTTCTCATTGGTGAGCCCCCTTACCCTTGCGGATTCGCGCAGCCTCGACGGCTTCATGAGGGGAAAGGCCGAACCTCTTGCGCAGGAAAGGCAGCAGCGGGCGCTCTGCCTTGAACCAGTTCGCGGCGAGCCAGACGGCTTGCGGGTTCGCCATTTTCCACTTGGCCTGGGAGCTTTGCTTTTCAGACATCAGCCCGCCCTCGCCATCGCCATGTTGTGCTGGCGTACCACCTCGCAGGCTTCTTTGGGGCTGAGGCCGAGATGCCGCAGCGCCGGTATAGCTGCGCCCCGGATGTGCCGCGGAGTCTCTGACAGGAATCGAAGGCCGCGCTCAATGTTGGCGGACTCGCAGGCGGCGTGATCTTCGGTGAGAGGCTGTCCCATCAGGCAGCACCCTTTCCAGCGTGGGCACGTTCCCAGGCTTCGATCTCGGCAATCCGCCAATACCGATAGCGGCCAAGATAGAGCGGCTGCGGAAACGCCATCTGCTCGTCGCGGAGCCAGCGCCAGATGGTCATGTCGCTGACCTTGTAGCGCTCCCGGACGTGGCGGGCCGGGATGAACATATTTTGTGTATTGCCTGCATCTGCAGGCTGGGGCATAAAAACCATGTGCGAGGAATCCTTGCGCAAAAGGGAGAACACACCAACGAGTGTGATTTTCTGTTCAAAGAAACAGCCGGGCGAGCTTTCTGAGGGCCAAGCCCGGCTGTTTCAAATTTCCGAACCAAATCGGCTCGTTAGCTAACAAGTTAGCCTATGGGATTCGGGGGGTGCAAGAGAATCGGCAGCCGTACCCGGTTTTCCCACGGGCAAAACGTGCTCCGTACCCGCTGTTCACAGGCTTTGAACTTTTCCACAGGCTATGCACAGGATGATTAGGCGCGTTCCTGCTGGAACGGCACCACATTCTGCGCCGCCTTGCCTTCGACCAAGTCGATGACAAATCGGCCCCATGCGTCGAGCGCGGCCCGCTTCTCGTCGGCGTAGTCGTGAACCTGGTAGATGCCGGCGATGCCACGGAAAGAGCCGGACTTGTGGTTCAGCACCTTCTCGGTGACTTCCATCTTCACGCCAATGCGCTGCATGCCGGCGGCAACGGTGCGGCGGATGTCGTGCACGGTCCAGTCAGGGATCTCGACCTCGCCAGCAATCTCGGCCATCAGCTTATCGATGCGCTGTTTCATCCTGGAGAAGCCGCTGACGGGATTTTCGCCGTCCGTGGTGAAAACGTAGCCTGCCTTGCTCTTGATCCGTGGCAGCGCCCGCAGGACCGCCAGCGCCTGCTCTGACAGCGGCACCACATGCGGCTCGCCATTCTTCGACCGCGCGGCGGGAATGACCCATTCTGCGGCGTCCATGTCGATCTCGCCCCAGGTCATTGCGGAAACCTCGGTGCGGCGCTGACCGGTCAGGATCAAGAGGTGCAGGAGCGGGCCGAACGGTCCCCTGCCCGCTGCACCGTCATAGGCTTCGCAGGCCTGCCATAACCAGCGCAGTTCATTGTCGCTGGAGCCAGGGACTTCCTTGCGCCGGATCAGGACGCGATTGCGGCTGTCGTTTTCCTCGGACGGCGGCTGCAGGTCCGTCATTGGCGAAGCCGGCAGGATGTCCTTGCCGACTGTCCAGTTGAAGAACTTGCGCAGCTCCGCAAATGTACGGTTGGCGCCGATCGGCGCTGTTGTGGCAAGCTTCTCCAGATGCTCTCTGATGTCGCGGCGGGTGATGTCTTGAATGCGCTTCTCGCCCCACAAACCGACGGCACGGTGCGCGTTCACTTCGTCCTTGAGGTTCAAGCCGAGGAGCCTCGCCTTCTCGGGATAGTTCCGGCGCTTCGATGCATACTCCTTGAGGTAGCGTTCAACGATGGTCTTGAACTTGTCGCGGTTCGCCGCGTCCTCGTCCTTTACCTCTCGCTTGGCGGCTTGCTTTTCCGCACCGGGATCTTCGCCGCGCCGGACGCGCTCCAGTATGTGCGCTGCTTCTCTGCGGATGCGGGTCAACTCCTCACCGGCGCAGTCGGCGTCGTCACCGAAGAGAGAGTTGCCGAGCGTGACCTTTTTCGGAATGCCCGAGGCCCGGTAGCGAACCGCCCAAGATTTCCGCCCCGTGGGCTGAATCACGAAATACAGGCCGGTCAAAATCCCGTCCCCAATTTCTCTTCGCTTGGAGGGGTCTGCCTTGAGCTTGAGAAGAGATGCCGCCGTAAGTGCCTTTGCCATGTCCAAATCCCCTGGGTAACAACGGGGTAACGCAAACGCGTGTTATGCGCCGTTACCCGATGTTGCTAACATAGGGTAACAAATCCAGCAAAGCAAGGCAGAACAAGGGTTTGAACAACATTAGATGTTCGGTTTTGTTATGTCGCGTTACCCGGAGTTTCAGGTTTTGTAAACCGAAGGTCGGCGGTTCGATTCCGTCCGGGGGCACCAAAGCCAGTCGTCTTGAATGAGGCTGGCCTTTCGGATTTTGCCGCGCTGCGCGAGGGGGGCAAGGCTAATCGGGACCTCTAGATCCCATACATCATGGCAATGAAGAATACCGGTGCAAAGATCAGGAAGATCGCCATTACTATAATCACGGCGAGGGCCAGGCGCTCTGTTCGCCTGACGATTGCAACGACGTCGTCGTCGCTCGATGAAACAAGATCAACCGCCGAGAAATCTGTTGGGTCAGGAGTTTGATTGTCATTGGCGGGTCGGCTTGCGACCGCATCGGCATTCTGTTGGCTCTGGATAAGGGTCACAGTTCTCTCCGCCGTTAGGGTGCCACATCGGGTGCCCGCCGATGAGTATACAGCGGGGCCACCCGGAACCACCGATGAAGGGACTTTGCTCGGCGGCCAAATACCAATCCCTTGCCAAGATCTTGGTTGCCAGCCTCAGCCCTCTGTCTTTAACGCACAAACTTCAGTCTTACTGCGTCATGGACCATAGCCCGACGCCGGAACTAAGTGCCCGCCGGTCCCGTTGCCGACCAGTGATAATTGAGAATAGGAGATAGTCATGGCTGACGGTCCCACCGTTGTTAACTCAGGCGGAAATGGCGCCGGCACCGCTGTCGCCGTCGTTCTCGCAATTATCGCAATCGTGATCCTGCTGTTGTTCACCGGCGTTATCAACATCAACGGCGGGGGCACCGGAAAGGACGTCGACGTAAAGGTTGAAGCGCCTACGGTCGAAGCGCCCAACGTCGAAGCGCCAGCCGCGTCCGCTCCGGCAGAGCCGAGCGCACCTGCCCCAGCCGCGCCCGCTCCGGCAGAGCCGGCCGCACCTGCTCCGGCAGCACCCGCTCCGGCAGCACCTGCTAACGGCGGCTGATTGTGCCATCGGATACGGGCCCGGCGGGATGAGCTTCCGGGCTTGATGAAAACGTTGACGGCCGTCCACACTCTGCAAAGCGGCCCACGCAACAGAAATCTTCGACGGAGTTTCAATCAGTTGCGCAGACCAGCAAAGGAGGATCGCCTATGAAGGTGCTCGTCACCCTCCTGGGCGGCATTGCAATGGCCGGATGCATCAGCATGGCCGCTGCCGATCCGTGGAAGGACGAGAGCGGTCATGGCAAATGGCAGGGCCGCTACCAAGACGAAGATGATTATGAGCGGAAGCGCGAACGCTACAGCTACAAAAAAGAATTTCGGCGCGGCAATTGCAAGATTGAGCGCAACTGGGAGGGCGATGAATACAAGGAAGAGGTGAAGTGCAAGCGCGGCTTCAGGAGGCCGGCTTACATCTATCGCTATTGAAAACAGACGCCGTCCGGGGGCAGCAAACAACCGGCTTCTTGTGATTACCTGCCAGGGTCGGTCGAAACCTGCTCATCCCCGATTTCCACAGGCCGCGGCCATAGCCCATCAGCTTCAACGGATATATTCGCTAGCGGACCACAGGTAGTCCCCTTGTGGAGCATAGGTATCCCGTAGCAGGAACCACAGGTATTCCGCAGTGGAAACCATAGGAGTCGCCGTTGGAGCAGAAACGCACGATCGCCCCCTTTATTGGTGGCATGTATGGTGGTCTTGCTGCCCTCGCGTTGGCGTTCGGTTTCCGCTTCCTGATGATTCGCGATCCAGATCCGACCTCGCAAGCAACGATAGCCCTTTCGGGAGTGGCCTTTTCGATCTGTTTCAGCCTGACCTTCCTTCGCGAGCATCGACGCCAGATTGCTGCCGCCAGAGAATTTCTAAGCCGCCCAAGATCGTATCGAGACTAAACCCCCGCGTTTCGCAAAGCAAAGCGCCATGCCTCCGGTCCGTGGCATCAGAACCAATGGATGCAACAGGGATGCGGACCGGCCGGCATCTCCCGCTCCCGGCCATTAATGCCATTCGATTAAAATGCCCCTGTGTATATTAGCAATCGCTCAATTTAGCGCGCTGACAATGTCCGGGCGGTGGGCTAAACGACGGGTGGTGTCATGCGAAGCGACTTCGCTGCGGCGCGCGAGCTCTTGGAGTGCGCCCAAAACCGGCTCTGCGGCATGGATGAAACGAGCCAGCGCGTCAGCGAGGCGCTGGACTTGCTGATTGAAGAAATAGCCATCGCGGAATTCCGTAAGGCGCCCTTGACCGTCGTGCCGTTCCCACGTGCGCGGCCACCCAGGCATGCTCGGTAGAACACCGCCAATCTAGTCAACAGCGGAAGTGCTCCCACCAGCGGAATTGAACCGGCGCGATTGCGGCCTGGCGGCGTCCGGGCCATCAGAAATCCCATCGGGAGCCCTCACGCCGCGATCGCCGCCACCAGAATCCGGTTCTGCCTTCGTATCGCGGCGCGCAGTTCGGCAATCCTCGCCTCATCGCGCTTCACGAATTCGATGAACATCATGTTCATGTTGTTGAACACCAGTTCGCCCAAGGCGTGTCCATCGATATCCCGGCGGACCAGGCCGAGCCCCTGCAGCCGGGCGATCAGCGCGCGGATCTGCTCGGTCAGCGCCCGGTCGAGCGCGGTATAGGCCTGGCCGAACGGGCTGTCGGGCAGTTGTGTCGAGATCGCCATCGCCTGCCGCCACATCTCCTTGCTGAGATAATGCAGCGAATGCTCGATATAGATGCCGAGCAGCGTGTCGAGCGCATCGCCGACATTGGCCGGCGGGTTGGCAACCACGCCGCGCCCGGCATTGAGCACCTCGTTGACCTCCATCGAGACGATGGCGCCCAGGATGTCGCCCTTGTTCTGGTAATAGTTGTAGATCGTGCCGACCGAGACTTCCGCCTGCGCCGCGATCGTCTCGATCTTGGCGCCTTCATAGCCGGTGTCGCGAAAGAGCGCCGCCGCCGCCTCGATAATGCGGCGATGCCGATCCGCCTTTTGCCTTGCCCGCAATCCGCTCATGTCGGCTATCTGCCATAAAAACAGAATTGACTCAATTTTAGAATTGGTTCAATTTTTCGCCAGAAGCCAGAAAGGCAAGGGAGAACACTCGATGACCATCAATCCAAACACCCCGAATCCAACGACCAGGAAGCCGCTTTCGGTTCTGAAGAGCCACCTCCACGCCGCGTGTGCGGCGACAGCGCTGCTGCTGGCGACGGGCAGCCTCGCTCAGGCCGCCGATCTCAACGCCCTGATCTGGTGCGATCACGCCGACCCGGCGCTGCTGCAGCCCTTCGAGGAGGCCAACGGCGTCAAGGTCAATGTCAAGGAATTCGAAGGCACCGGCGCCGGCATGGCGATTGTCGAGCAGTCGCAGCCCGGCGACTGGGACGTGATGGTGATCGACAGCATCGACATACCGCGCGGCGTCGAAAAGGGCCTGTTCGAACCGCTGCCGGAAGACAAGCTGCCGCTGGCCGACCTCTTTCCCCAGGTGAAGATGGACAGCTCCACCGTGGTCGACGGCAAGCGCTACGGCATCACCGAAAAATTCGGCTACAACACCATCGGCTACAACAAGACCAAGGTCGATCCGGCCGACATGCAGTCGCTGGCCGCGCTGACAGGCGACAAATACAAGGGCAAGATCGCCATCTACGACTATTACCTGCCGGTCATCGGCATGGCAGCGCTGGCGATCGGCAAGAAGACCGCCGAGCTGACCGAAGCCGACCTTCCGGCCATCAAGCAAGAGCTGCTCAAGATGAAGGCCAATGCCAAGCTGGTCGGCGAAGTGACCGCCAGCCAGACCGCGCTGGCGACCGGCGAGGTCGACATTCTGGTCGGCGGCGGCGAATGGGTGACGGCCGGGCTGGCCAAGGAGAACCCTGCCCTCGACTTCTCGATCCCCAGAGAAGGTGCTGTGCTGTGGTCGCAGTCGCTGGCCATGTTCAAGGATTCCAAAAACAAGGACATGGCGCTAAAATTCATCCAGTACATCATGAGCCCTGAAGGCCAGGCGCGGCTTGCCACCTCTGCCTGCTATTGGGGCATGCCGGCGAATACCAAGGCGGCTCTGACCGATGAACAGAAGAAAATCCTGCGCTTCGACGAGCAGCCGGATTTCCTCGCCCGCGCCCAGCCCTACCCGGCGCCGGATGCCGATCTCGACAAGAAGATGCAGGACGTCTGGACCGAAATGCTGCAGGCGCAGTGACCGGTCGCCGGTCGTGAACTCTGCCACGAACAGCGGGCGTGCCCTGCCCCGGGCGGGCTATGCCCTGCCTCGGACGGGCCGTGCCCTGCGCTGGGCGCTGGTCACGCCGGCGCTCGGCTGGACGCTGCTGTTCTTCGTGCTGCCGTTCGTCGCCATGGGGTTTTCCAGCCTGACGGCGCATGACGGCGGCGGCTTTACGCTTGCCAACTACAGCCAATTCTTCACCAACCCGGCCTATTGGCAGGCGATGGTGAATTCGCTGCAGGTCACCGTGATCGTCACAGTGATTTCGGTGCTGCTCGCCTACCCCTTCGCCTGGATCCTGGCCGAACAGGTGCCGGAACGCTGGCAGCGGCTGGCGCTGATGCTGGCGGTGCTGCCGTTCTGGACCTCCTATGTCGTGCGCTCCTATTCCTGGCTGCTGGTGCTGGCGCAGAACGGCGTGATCAACCGCGCGCTGACCGGCTCCGGCCTGTTCAGCGAGCCGCTGCAGCTCGCCAACACGCGGCTGGCCACGGTCATCGGCTTCGTGCACTTCTTCGTCATGCTTTTGACGCTGACGATCTTCGCCAATCTGAAGCAGCTCAGCCCGAGCTACCGCAAGGCAGCCGCCGATCTCGGCGCCGGGCCGGTGCGCACGTTCCTGCATGTCGTCCTGCCGCTGACCTTGCCCGGCATCATGGTCGGCGCCTTCCTCACCTTCGTGCTGTGCATCGGCGACTACATCACGCCGCAGATCCTCGGCGGCAACAACGAGCTTTTGATGCCGCAGCTGGTGATGATGCAGATCGGCCGGCGCGGCGATTTTCCGCTCGCCTCGGCGCTGTCGATCATCCTGATGGCGGTTGTCACCATTGCCTATCTCACCTGCGCCCGCTGGCTCAAGATCGAGCGGGCCTGACCGTGCGCGCCCTTGTCCGCATCGTCTCCTGGTTTTACGCCATCGCCATCTATGGCTTCATCTTCCTGCCGGTGGTCGTTCTGGTGCTGTTTTCGCTTCAGGCGACGTCGTTTCCGATCCCGCCCTTCACCGGGCCGTCGCTGCGCTGGTACGACGCCGTGCTCGCCGACACGCGGCTGACCTCGGCGCTGGTCAATTCGCTTCTGGTCGCGGCCCTCTCCTCGGCTGCCGCCGTCACGCTCGGTTTCCTCTCTGCCTGGGGTTTTGCGCGTTTCGTCCTGCCGGGCTCGGCCCTGCTGCGCGGGCTGATCACGCTGCCGCTGACCGTGAGCTATCTCATCATCGGCATGGGGCTGCTGGTGCTGTTCAACTGGGCCGGCATACCGAAGTCGCTGCTTGCTGCCGGCATCGGCCATGTCGTGATTAACCTGCCGCTCTGCTTTGCCATCATCTACAGCCAGATGGGCGACCACCAGATCAACATCGAGCGTGCCGCGCGCGACCTCGGTGCGCCCGAATGGAAGGTGCTGCTGCTGATCACCGTGCCTGTCATGGCGCCGGCGATCTTCGCCGGTTTCTTCCTGTCGATGACCTTCTCCTGGGACGAATTCGTGATCTCCTTCCTGCTGACGCGCTTCGATACGACGCTGCCGGTCGAGATCTGGAACCTGCTGCGCTCCGGCCTCAATCCCAAGACCAACGCCGTCGGCTCGCTGGTCTTCGCCGTCTCCATCGTGCTGGTGGTGTTTTTTGAGCTGATGCTGTTGCGGAGGAAGCCGGCATGACCGCGCCACTGGTCGATATCCGCGCTGTCTCGCACCGCTTCGGCCAGCACACCGTGTTGAGGAACGTCTCGCTGCAAATCGAGCCGGGCAGCTACACCATCCTGCTCGGACCGTCGGGCTCCGGCAAGACGACGCTTTTGTCCATTCTCGGCGGCTTCGTCACGCCGAGCCAAGGCAAGGTGCTGATCCGCGGCGAGGACTGCACCGCGGTGCCGCCGGCGAAGCGCCCGACGACGACGGTGTTCCAGGACTATGCGCTGTTTCCGCACATGAGCGTCGGCAGCAATGTCGGCTTCGGCCTGCGCATGCAAGGCGTCGATGCCGCGACACGGACCGCGCGGGCGCGCGACGCGCTGGCGCTGGTCGGGCTCGCCACCGCCTTCGACAAGAAGCCGCACCAGCTTTCCGGCGGCCAGCGCCAGCGCGTCGCGCTGGCCCGCGCCCTTGTCGTCGAGCCGGCCGTGCTGCTGCTCGACGAACCGCTCGGCGCGCTCGACCTAAAATTGCGCCGGCAGATGCAGGACGAGTTGAAAGCGATCCAGAAACGCGTCGGCACCGCCTTCATCCATGTCACCCACGACCAGGAAGAGGCGATGGCCCTGGCCGACCATTGCGTCGTGATGAATGACGGGTGCATCGAGGACGAAGGCCCGCCGGAGCGCGTCTATGCGCGGCCGGCGACGCGCTTTTCCGCGACCTTCATGGGTGAGAGCACGCTGATATCGGGAACGGTGACGGCGGCGAAGCATGGAACAATCACAGTCGCGACCCAGGTCGGACCGCTTTCGCTGCCCGGTACAATGCCTGCTGGCGCTTCTGTCGCCCTCGCCGTCCGTCCGGAGCACCTTGTCCTCGGCGCAACCGGCGGCGCGGTAAGGCTCGGAACGGCCAAGGTGAGCGACGTGGTGTTTCAAGGCAGCTTCAAACGCGTGCTGGCTGTCTCCGAGAAAGACCCGGCGCTGCACTTCATCGCCAGGGTTCCCGCAGCAACGGTCGTCCAGCCGGGCGACATCTCTGCGGTTTCGTGCGAGGCTGGCGATGTCATCCTTCTGGCGAGCTGAGCCATGGGCACGCTTCCGATCATCGACGCTGCGAATTGGTATGAAGCCATCCGTATGAGCGATGGCGTGACGCTGATCCACGAGCCGTGGATCAGGCCGTTCTTCCGCTGCAACATCTGGCATGTGCGCGGCCGCGATCGCGATCTCCTGTTCGACACCGGCCTCGGCCATTTCAGCCTGCGGCGCCACGTGCCGCTGGTGACGGAGAGAAAGCTCGTTTGCGTAGCGAGCCACACGCATTTCGACCATATCGGGTGCCATCACGAATTTCCGGACCGTTGCGTGCATGCGGCCGAAGCGGAAATCCTCGCCGATCCGCGCAATGAATGGACGGTCGCCGACCGCTACGCGACCGACGCCATGTTCGACGCAATGCCGCAGGGCTGGGATGCCACGCGCTACCGGATCCAGCCGGCGCCGGCCGATCGTTTGCTTGGAGAAGGCGATTTCGTCGATCTCGGCGACCGTGCCTTCGAGGTGATCCACACACCGGGCCATTCACCCGGTGGCATAGCGCTCTACGAGAGGAAGACCGGCATCCTGCTTTCCGGCGACATCGTCTATGACGGCCCGCTGATCGACGATGTCTATCATTCCACTGTCGACGACTATGTCGAGACGCTGCTGCGGATGCGCGACCTCGATGTTGCGGTCGTGCATGGCGGCCACTTCCCGAGCTTCGGCAAGGTGCGCTACCGCCAGCTTATCGACGAGTATCTCGCACAAAAGCGGCAGGCCGGCTGCCACCTGCTGCAGGCGCGATAAGCACCGGCCTCTGGATCGCGGGAAGTGCCTGGCGAATTACAACGCCCTTTGCGGGCACGGCGTGCCGGCGGCATCGCCGCAGCGTGAAGCCGTTGGTTGGGGTCTCAAACTTGTCTGTTCCGACTGGCGCACCAGTTGGGCAAAGGCAAGCGCGAAACTTCCCAGCATCAGGACGATGACAATCAGGCGTGTTACCGGCAATAAATCGGTCCGACTAGCTGGCCCCCACGCCGCCCATCCGCTGCCGGCTAACATGGTCGATCCGGCTTTACGAGAGTTTAATCCCCGTCTTAACCATCACATTCGCTTGTCACTCGACACGATGCGCGAGCAGCAGGCCGGCAGTTCCTCCCGGCGCTGTATCAAGCGGCGCCAGATGTCTCGCTTTGCAGATTTGCCCGCCCATGCTAACCCGGCGCTGGCGCGGCCCAAGCAACCGGTCGCCACCAACCGGTCGCCATCAACATCGCCATTGGGAGCCATGAACAAAGCCGCCAGCCGCTTCGCCTTCGTCTCGTCCGACACCGCCGACGCCAAGGCGGCGCTGGAGAGCCTTTCGGCGCGCTATGGCCAGGCATCCATCGAGGATGCAGAGATCGTCGTCGCGCTGGGCGGCGACGGCTTCCTGTTGCAGACCTTGCGCGACACGATGAGCACGGGAAAAAAGGTCTACGGCATGAACCGTGGCACCATCGGCTTCCTGATGAACGAATATCGCGCCAGCGGTTTGACCGGGCGCATCGCGGCGGCCGTTGCCGAAACGATCCGTCCGCTGGAGATGCAGGCGGTGACGGCTGAGGGCGAAACGATCTCGGCGTTGGCGATCAACGAGGTTGCGCTGTGGCGCCAGTCCTACCAGACAGCCAAGATCCGTATCACCGTGGACGGGCAAGTGCGGCTGGAGGAATTGAACTGCGACGGTGTGATGGTCGCGACGCCGGCCGGCTCGACCGCCTACAACCTATCCGCGCACGGGCCGATCCTGCCGCTCGATGCGCCGCTGCTGGCGCTGACTCCGGTCAGTCCGTTCCGCCCGCGCCGCTGGCGCGGCGCGCTGCTCTCCAACAAGTCGACCGTTCGTTTCGACATTCTGGAGGCGGAAAAGCGGCCGGTGAACGCCGCCGCCGACCATACCGAGGTGAAGGCCGTAACCTCGGTTACGGTGCAGGAATCGCCAACGGTAACGGCGACGCTGCTGTTCGATCCGAGCCACTCGTGGAACGAGCGCATTCTCGCCGAACAGTTCCGCTATTGAGCCGGCGCAGCGACAGCAGATGGATTAAGCATCGCGATTAAGGTTACGACTTCACAATCGTGCCGTCCCCCGCCTGTTTGTGTTGACAAATCGTGGGCTTGCGCCTACCTGCAATACCAATCTTGCAGGCGCGCGGCGCTTGCCGCGACCGCTTGCGTTGCGCCCCCGAACCAGCCAAAGACAGCCAAACTTGTCCTCAGACACCCAGATCGCTCAAGACGTGTTGACCTTCGCAGACCTCGGCCTGTCGCCGAAGGTCCTTTCCGCAGTCACCGACGCCGGTTACACCGAACCGACGCCGATCCAGGCCGGCGCCATTCCGCACGCCTTGCTCGGCAAGGATATTTTGGGCATCGCCCAGACCGGCACCGGCAAGACCGCCTCGTTCGTGCTGCCGATGCTGACCCGCCTCGAAAAAGGCCGGGCACGCGCCCGCATGCCACGCACGCTGATCCTCGAGCCAACCCGCGAGCTTGCCGCGCAGGTTGAAGAGAACTTCATCAGATACGGCAAGAACCACAAGCTCAACATCGCGCTGCTGATCGGCGGCGTGTCCTTCGACGAGCAGGACAAGAAGCTGGAGCGCGGCGCCGACGTGCTGATCGCGACGCCAGGCCGCCTGCTCGATCATCGCGAGCGCGGAAAGCTTCTGCTCAACGGCGTGGAGATCCTGGTCATCGATGAGGCCGACCGCATGCTCGACATGGGCTTCATTCCCGACATCGAGCGCATCTGCGAGATGATCCCGTTCACCAGGCAGACGCTGTTCTTCTCGGCGACGATGC
This sequence comes from Mesorhizobium sp. WSM4810, assembly GCF_055811235.1. Lineage (NCBI taxonomy): Bacteria > Pseudomonadati > Pseudomonadota > Alphaproteobacteria > Hyphomicrobiales > Phyllobacteriaceae > Mesorhizobium > Mesorhizobium sp. WSM4810. The sequence goes on from NZ_JBVVQV010000003.1 coordinate 17,216, forward strand.
CGCCTGAGATCACCAAGCTCACCGAGAAATTCCTGCACGCGCCGGTGCGCGTCGAGGTTTCGAAGGCGGCGTCCGCCGCGACCAACATCGTCCAGCGGCTGGTGAAATCCGGCTCAAAACCCTGGGACAAGCGCGAGACGCTGCGCAATCTGATAAAGGCCGAGGATGCGGAGCTGAAGAACGCCATCATCTTCTGCAACCGCAAGATCGAGGTCTCGGAGCTTTTCCGCTCGCTGCTGAAACATGATTTCGACGCCGGCGCGCTGCATGGCGACATGGACCAGCGCGCGCGCATGCAGATGCTGGCCAATTTCCGTGACGGCAAACTGCGCTACCTCGTTGCGTCGGACGTAGCGGCGCGCGGCCTCGACATCCCCGATGTCAGCCACGTCTTCAATTACGACGTGCCGATCCATGCCGAGGACTATGTCCACCGCATCGGCCGCACCGGCCGCGCCGGCCGCTCGGGCAAATCCTTCACCATCGCCACCAAGTCCGACACCAAATACATCGACGCGATCGAACGGCTGATCGGCAACAAGATCGAGTGGCATGACGGCGATCTGTCGACGGTCGTCGCCAGCGAGGGCGGAGACGACGATGCTCCCCGCCGTGGCCGCGGCGCCCCGCGCCGCGCCGGCCGCAAGGACGATGGCAAGGAAAGGGCCGAACGCAGACCACGCGAACGCCACGCCAAGCAAAGCCAAGCTGCCGCACCGGATGCGGCGCGCGAGGAACAGCCAGTGGCGGCCGAGACCGCGGTCGCCGATGCCGGTGAGCGGCGCGCGCGCAAGGAAGCGATCCGCTCGGAAAACACCGAGCGCCAAGCTTCACCCGAACGCCAAGCTTCACCCGAACGGAAGGCTTCGCCCGATCGCCATCGCAACGAACAGCGCGCGCCGGAACGTGGCGACACCAGGCCGCAGCGCGACGGCAATCGCCCGGCCCGCCATCGCCAGGAAGACAACGATGGTACCGTCGGATTCGGTGACGACATGCCCGCGTTCATGCGCATTGTCGCCAAGGGCTAACAGCAGAAATTGGGCTGATCACAGCAGAAATTCTCAAATACCAGCAAAACGGCCCCTTGCGGGGCCGTTTTCATGTGCAATGCCGTCTTCTGCCTGCCTTGCTCAGGTGAGCGGCGAGAGCTGGATTTCGACGCGGCGGTTCTGGGCGCGGCCGGCGGCCGTCGCATTGGAGGCGATCGGACGCGTCTTGCCGAAGCCGGTGACGGCGAAGCGGCGGGTATCGACGCCCTGCCCGGACAGATAATTGGCGACTGCCAGCGCGCGGCGCTGCGACAGGTCGAAATTGTGTTCGTCGCCACCGGTCGAGTCGGTGTGGCCGAACACGTCGACGGTGGTCTGGCGGAACTTGTTCAGCACAAGTGCTACCGAATTCAGCACCTGATAGAAGCCGGGCTTCACCGCGTCCTGGTCGACGTTGAAGGTGATGTCGGACGGCATGTTGAGGATGATCTGGTCGCCGCTGCGGGTGACGCTGACGCCGGAACCCTGAAGCTGGCGGCGCAGTTCGGCCTCGTTCTGGTCCATCGTGGCGCCGATGGCGCCGCCAGCGAGCGCGCCGACGCCAGCGCCGATCAGCGCATTGCGGCGATCGTTGCCGCCGGCGAGCAGGCCGAGCCCCGCACCCGCCAGCGCGCCGATGCCGGCGCCGGCCGCAGTGTTGGAAACTTTCTGCTGTCCGGTATACGGATCGGTTGTGGTGCAGGCACTCACGAGCACAGCCGTCGCCACTGCGACGAACACAGTCTTTTTCATCAGGTAGTCCCTCTCCAGTCCGCGGTCCCACCAGTGGCGCGCCGCATCCCTTGTGCGTCCAAGTTGACGCACGTCGCTCTATGCTTGTAACATGAAATGCGGCGAAAAATGGAAGGGGAAAAGCGGCTGGCCACGGCTTTTCCCGGTCAATCCAACCGCCGCTATTTGCGCAATTCCGATGGGCTGGCAGAGACTGTCGGCTACCAGAGATTCTTGCCGTCGATGACGACGACGTCGACCTGATCGAGGTCGAAATCGTCGAACAGGCGAGAATTCACGCTGATTTTCGGATTGTCGAAATTCGGCTTGCCGGTCGACCAGTCCGGCGTTTCGGTGAAGGTGCCGCAGCCGCAGGTGGCGCAGAAACCATGTTTTACCGTTTTCGAGCCCCATTGATAGAAAGAGACATTCTTGAGCGGGCTGGTGAGCTTGAATTGCGACGGGACGTAATAGGCCCACAACGAGCCGCGTTTCGAGCAGAAGGAGCAGGTGCATTGCGTCACGGTTAGCGGCGCTTCCGAAACCTCGAACATCGTCGCCCTGCAGTGGCAGCTTGCCTTTATGGTCATGACGCCTCCCTCGCGATTGCTTCCCGCCAGCGCGGTAAGGCAACATAAAGAGGCGCTGTTGACATCCGTCTGTCGGCAGACTCGGGGTGCCTGCGTCGGACGCGTGGCGTGCTTCAATCTTGTTGATGCATGTCGTTATCCCAAACCGCTGCGCAGCCTCGGGTCAGGCCATGGCTCTCGGAGCAAGCTTTTGGGCGACAAGCATCAAAACGACGACGGTGGCACGAACAGGCAGATGGTCTTTCCGTCATTGGCGCCGGCGACCGAACACCAGTGATATTCGCCGTCGGGCGAATTCTTGATCCGTGCATCGCTGTAGCCCACGACCTCGCCAGTTCCCTTGATGACATAGCCCTCTGGACGCTCGCTGATCGACGTCTGCGAGACCGCGCGGCAATCATAGCCGGAACAACAGGAGAATGGGTAACTCCAGCCTTGCGGCTTCGCTGCAGTCGGCGTGGCGTCGTGCGCCAAAGCCGGCGCTGCAAATACAATGGTGGCGGCCGTCAGAACCACCACCGCATTGATCGAATTCAGGAGGCGGCGCGCCGTCTTGACGGCAGAGGCCAGTCGGGTTGTGGAAGCAGGCATGGGCGCAATTCCTATCACCGAGTTATCAAGCGTTTCGCTTGCCCGTTCTTGGAACGTAACTTCCCAGTGGCCGGCTCGTCAGGTCGCAGATACGCCGCGTCCGGCCATAAATGCTTTTTCCCCCAGCGTTCGGATGCTGGGCTGATTCCTTTGCTGTCGCAAGAAATTGCTGTGCAACCGAGCGCCGACATCTGCAGCCGGAACCAGCCTGCCGAGGCTGACGAGAGTGACTTCATCAACCCCGGCAGTGGGATCGCGCGGATAACGAGAATCAGCTCGCGGTGGTTCCGGGCCAGGCGACGGCAGGCCTGCAACAATGAACCCGGAGGTAGAAGTAATTGTCGAAAATTGGATGAAAAAACAAAGCCATAAAGCAGCCGCTCAATTACAGTGAAGAGCCTGTTACTCTAGCGTGATGTTCCTGCTGCTTGGGCGTAGAAGCTTCAGTCGATATCGGCCACCACTTCGCCGGCGCCGCCCTCGATGCGCTGCGACAGCGAGGCCTCCATGAAATCGTCGAGGTCGCCGTCCAGCACGCTCGACGGGCTTGTGCTCTCGACGCCGGTGCGCAGATCCTTCACCAGTTGATAAGGCTGCAGAACGTAGGAGCGTATCTGATGGCCCCAGCCGATATCGCTCTTCGACGCTTCGGTGGCGTTGGCCACCGCCTCGCGCTTCTTCAGTTCTTCCTCGTAGAGCCGCGAACGCAGCATCTCCCAGGCCTTCGCCTTGTTCTTGTGCTGGGAGCGCTCAGCCTGGCAGGCGACCGCGATGCCGGTGGCGAGATGGGTGATGCGGACCGCTGAATCGGTGGTGTTGACGTGCTGGCCGCCCGATCCGGACGAACGATAGGTGTCGATGCGGACATCCGATTCGGAAACGTCGATGTCGATCGTATCGTCGATCACGGGATAGACCCAGACGCTGGCGAAGGAGGTGTGACGGCGCGCATTGCTGTCATAGGGGGAAATACGCACGAGACGGTGAACGCCGGATTCCGTCTTCAGCCAACCATAGGCGTTGTGGCCCTTGATCAGCAGCGTGGCGGACTTGATGCCGGCCTCTTCGCCGTCATGCACCTCCAGCACCTCGACCTTGAAGCGGCGCCGCTCGGCCCAACGCGTGTACATGCGCAGGAGCATCGAGGCCCAGTCCTGGCTTTCGGTGCCGCCGGCGCCGGCATGGATTTCGAGATAGCTGTCGTTGGCGTCGGCCTCGCCCGAAAGCAGCGTCTCGATCTGGCGGGCCTTTGCTTCGCCGCGCATCGAGCGGATCGCCGCTTCCGCCTCGGCGACGACGCTCTCATCGCCCTCTTCCTCGCCAAGCTCGATCAAGCCGATATTGTCTTCCAGCGCCTGGGTGAGGCCTTTGACCGCGGCGATGCCTTCCTCGAGGCCCTGGCGCTCACGCATCAGCTTCTGCGCCTCCAGCGGCTCGTTCCAGAGACTCGAATCCTCGGCACGCACATTCAGGTATTCAAGCCGCTTTATGGCTTGATCCCAGTCAAAGATGCCTCCTCAGCAGGGTTATCGCCTGCCTGATTTCGTCGACAATATTCTGCGTTTCCGCGCGCATGGCTGGCCGTTCTGTCCTGTGCTGAAATGGTGCCCTGTCGCTTAAGCAGAGCTTGGGTTGGCGCGATACATAGGGACGGCACCGCCGCCTGTAAAGCGAAATGGGCCGGCTCGAAAGCCGGCCAAAATACCTTAGGGCGGTTCATCGTTTCACAGAAACGCCGAACGGCTCTATCTTTTTGTTTTTGCGCAATTCCGGACGGAAAACCGTTTCACACTTTTCCTGGAATTGCTCGAACCTATGTCAGTAGAGCCCGCCGCCGCCGGACTGGATGGCTTGGTTGGCCTGTGGCGACAGCGCGCCGCCGGAGGCGTTGGAGCCGTCCTCACCCATGCCGATCACCCAATAGCTGTCGGCGGGGCCGGTGCCCGGCTTGAAGGCTTCGATAAACGCGCCGGCGTCGTCCGGGTTGGCCCGCATGCCGGTTTTGCGATTGATGGCGATCAGTTTCATGCCTTCGGGAACCTGGAAATCGACATTGGGCGTGCCGTCCAGCGCCACGCGCATGAAGTCCTTGAAGATCGGCGCAGCAAGGCCGCCGCCGGTCGCGCCCTTGCCAAGACCTTTGGGCTGATCATAGCCCATATAAAGGCCGACAACGAGGTTGGGGGTATAGCCGATGAACCAGGTATCCTTCTCGTCGTTTGTCGTTCCAGTCTTGCCGGCGATGTGGCGGCCGAGTTCGGCAACGGTAGCGCCGGTACCGCGCTCGACGACGCCCTCCATCATCGAAGTGATCTGATAGGCGGTCATCGGATCGAGCACCTGCTCGGAATTGTCGACCAGTTCCGGCTCAGGCTGGTTCTGCCATTCAGCCGCATTGCAATTTTTGCAGCCACGTTCGTCCTGCCTGTAGACCGTCTTGCCGTAGCGGTCCTGGATCCGGTCGATCAGCGTCGGCTTGATCGACTTGCCGCCGTTGGCCATGATCGAATAAGCCGATACCATGCGCATCACGGTCGTCTCGCCCGACCCCAGCGCCATCGGCAGATACGGCGCCAGTCGATCATAGACGCCGAAGCGCTCGGCATATTCGGCGACCAGCTTCATGCCCATGTCGTTGGCCAGGCGCACAGTCATCAGATTGCGCGACCTCTCGATGCCGGACCGCAAGGTCGCCGGGCCCGCAGTCCTTCCATCGTAGTTTTTCGGCGTCCAGGTCGTGTTGCCGCTCTTGATGGTGATCGGGCCATCCATGATCACCGAAGCCGGCGTATAGCCATTGTCGAGAGCAGCCGCATAGACGATCGGCTTGAACGACGAACCCGGCTGCCGCATGGCCTGCGTGGTACGGTTGAATTCGGATAGCGAATAGGAGAACCCGCCGACCATGGCCAGAACGCGCCCGGTATGCGGATCCATGGCGATCAGGCCGCCCTCCACTTCGGGGGCCTGGCGCAAGATATAGGCCCCATCCGTACCTTCTTTCTTCTGCACGAAGATGACGTCGCCAGGCTTCAGCACGTCCGCCGGCGATTTGGCCTTGACTGTCTTGCCGCCGACCACATGACGCATGGCGAAACTCATGTCCTCGCGGCTGACGGTGCCTTCGATGCGATGCTTGACGAGTTCGCCCGAGATCTGCCGGGTCGGCCGAAGGCCGATCGACAGGCCGCTCTCCGAGCTGTCGAGCACGACGGCGAGCGACCATTCGGGCACGTCGTCCAGTCCCTTGACTTCGCTCAAAGGCACGCCCCAGTCGCCGGATACGTCGATGGTCTTCACCGGCCCGCGATAGCCGCGCAGCGTATCGAACTTCATCAGGCCGTTCTGCATGGCTTTGCGGGCGATGAGCTGCATCTTGGGATCAAGCGTCGTACGGACGGACAGGCCGCCCTCGTAGAGCGCATTCTCGCCGTAGCGCGCGCTGATCTGGCGACGCACCTCCTCGGTGAAATATTCGCCGGCGAACAGATAGGTGCCGGAGCGGCGTGGCTTGACGCCGAGCGGCTCGGCCTTGGCCTTGGCACCTTCCTCTTGCGTAACGTAGCCGTTGCCGACCATCTGGTCGATCACCCAGTTGCGGCGCTCGATGGCGCGGTCGGCATATTTGAAGGGGTGATAGTTGGAGGGGCCCTTCGGCAAAGCCGCCAGATAGGCCGCCTCCGCCACGGTGAGTTCATTCACCGCCTTGTCGAAATAGGTGAGTGCTGCGCCGGCGACGCCATAGGCGCCAAGCCCGAAGAAAATCTCGTTAAGGTAGAGCTCGAGGATGCGGTCCTTCGAATAGGCCTGCTCGATGCGGAAGGCGAGGATCATCTCCTTGATCTTGCGCTCGTAGGTCTGGTCCGAGGACAACAGGAAGTTTTTCGCCACCTGCTGGGTGATCGTCGAGGCGCCGACCTGGCGCTTGCCCGAGCCAGCATTCTGCAGATTGACCATGACTGCGCGGCCAAGGCCGGTCATATCGATGCCGGGGTGATTGTAGAAGTTTTTGTCCTCAGCAGACAGGAATGCCGCCTTGACACGATCCGGCACCGCCTGGATCGGCAAATACAGGCGCCGCTCGCGCGCATATTCGGCCATCAGCGCACCGTCGGACGCATGGATGCGGGTCGTCACCGGCGGTTCATACTTGGCCAGGACCTCGTAATCGGGCAAATCCTTCGACAAATGGCTGATATAGATCGCCACCCCGGCCGCGACCAAAAGGGCCAGCGCGGTGCCGATGCCGAAGAAATAGCCAATAAGACGAATCATGCCCGCTCCAGTCCTTGGTTCGGGAATTGCCTAAACGAAGCCGCCTTTCGCGCAAGCTTTCGAGACGATCCCGACCGGTAATCGAAAATCCATGTCGCCACCATGTGGGCAAAATGCGGCAGCCTGGAATTTCGGCTTCGAATGGCGAAAATATAAGTGCAAAGTGTTGTCGTCGTGCAACGCTGCCTCTGGTTGTGGCGAGGGCTGGCATCTCAGCCTCCGGTTCGGGCTCCGGCCTTGGCTGAAGCGAACAGGGCGATGGCATTGGTTATGCTCTGGGCCGCCTTGCTGCGCCAATCGGCGCTGAGCAGTTGTGCCTCGTCCTTGGCATTCGACAGATAGCCGAGTTCGACCAGCACGGAGGGAACATCCGGCGCCTTCAACACCTTGAAGCTGGCCGAACGCTGCGGATTGTTGATGAGGCCGACACTGGTGGAAAGCTGGCCGACCAGCGTTTGGGCAAAGCTCATCGAGAAACTGTGCGTCTCGCGGCGAATCAGGTCGATCAGGATGTCGGTTACTTCCTTGTCGTCGTCCTTGATTTCCATGCCGGCGAATTGGTCGGAAAGGTTTTCACGGTCGGCGAGCGCCTGCGCTTCGGGATCGGAAGCCTTGTCGGAGACGGTGTAGACGGTTGCGCCGCGAAGGCCCTTGACCCTGATGGTGTCGGCGTGGATCGAAATGAGCAGATCGGCCTCGTGCTGGCGGGCAATGCGCACGCGGTCGTCCAGCCGCAGGAATTGGTCCGTCTCGCGCGTCAAGAACACGTCGTATTTGCCGACTGCGGCGAGTTTGTCCCGCAATTCGGTGGCGAAAGCGAGCGTGACGTTCTTCTCGACGGTGCCGTTCATGCCCTCGGCGCCGCCGTCGATGCCGCCATGGCCTGGATCGATGACGATGGTGAAGCGATGGCCTGGATTGGAGACCGGGCCGGTGCCGACCCTGCCGCCCTTGTCGGAGGAGACCGTCGAGCCGGTGGTCAACGCCTGATTGGCAAGAGCGGCGTCGAACTCCCGCACGGACGCCGCCGACATGTCGATGGCGATGCGGTAGCCGTTGCCGTCATCGTTCTTGAGCACGTCGAACCTGTCGATGGCGAACGGGCCCTTGCCGGTGAGAATCAGCCGCGATACCCCCTCGCCGAGATCGCCGTAACGCACGCTCCTGACCAGGCCGCGCGCCTTCACATCCTTGGCATTGATGGCGAATCTCGTGCTTGGCAGGTCGATGACCAGACGGTGGGGGCCGCGCAGCAGGAACCATTTGACGTTGGGCTCACGATCGAAATTCATGACGATGCGCATCTTGGTGGCGTCACCGGCCATTTTGTAGCTCGTCACTGCCAGCGGCGCGTCGGCGGCAAAGGAGACTGGCGAACGAGCCAGGCATGCGACAACCAGCAACAGCAGACAAGCAGCGCGGAAGAAGTGGGCAGCGCGGAAGCGGGCACCTCGCAAGTGGGCAGCGCGGAAGTACGCGGCGTAGAAAAAAATGCCTCCGGCGCGACCACTCATGTGCGTGAAGACTGCCAGTGCCATCTCTTCCAGTCGCTCCGGTTTGGCGTGAGGCGCCCGATCCTGTTGTCGGCCAATCTTGCTTGTCGGAGTGTCGTCGTCTTGTCGAAACGCCGGTCAGGCCGCGAACTCGATTAACGGTTGGTAACCAGAGAAGGTTAACCAAGCCTTTTCACGCAACGCTTAAAGCCGTGCTTCCGTTGCGGAACTGCATTTTGCCGGCATCGGAAATCGGGGTTGCCTTCCAACCCGCCAAATCATAAAAGCGATGGTGGATCACTGCAATCCTGGAACCGTCCTTCTCCGCAGCTTCCTGCTACAGGTGAGATGAACGACGGCTCCTTTCGCGTCAGGCGAAAAGGCAACAGGTGATCGCGACGAATTTCGCAGGTGTAAGCCCGTGGCGGGGGAAGCGCCTGCGTGAGGAAAACGGCCGGGATTGTCCCGCGCCGGCTCTGTACGAGCAAACAAGCTGGTCCGGTTTTCCCGGGCTTTGGTTCAAAAAGGTTCTGCTGGTTACGATGGCTTCAAGCGCAATCATGGAAAGGTCCGCAGCAAACCGCGCCATTATGGCTGCGGGCGGCACCGCCATGGCGCTCAGGCAGCGGCCGGCGGACATTCAATTGCCCGGCACCCATGTTCATCCACACTCACAGCGGCGGGCTTTGCCTCGCAAGCTGCGGCTGACGGCTGCCGGGGGGAAACGAAATAATGCCCAACAAAATGCTGATAGACGCCTCCCACCCGGAGGAAACACGAGTTGTCGTCGTTCGCGGTAACCGTATTGAAGAATTCGACTTTGAATCCCAGGACAAGAAGCAGCTCAAAGGAAATATCTACCTCGCCCGCGTAACCCGCGTCGAACCCTCGCTTCAGGCAGCCTTTGTCGAATACGGCGGCAACCGTCACGGTTTCCTCGCCTTCAGTGAAATTCATCCCGACTACTACCAGATTCCGGTCGCCGACCGTCAGGCGCTGTTGCGCGCGGAAGCGCAGGAGGCTGAAGACGAGGACGATGAGGACGGCGATGGCGATGATCGCCAGAACCGCGATCGCGGCCGGCGCGGACGCCGCCGCGGCGGCAAGAGCCGCGACCGAGGCGAACACAAGCGTGATGCAGGTGCGGCCGATTCGGACGCTTCTGGCGATTCCAATGACAGCGGGTCCAATGACAGCGGGTCCAACGACAGCGGCTCCAATGAGGGCGGCGAACACGGCGAGGATGCGGTCGCGCAGAACGTCGATGCCTCAGAAAACGTCGACACGCCGTCCGCTGCTTCGGAACATGGCGAGGATGTCGCCAGTCATAGCGAGGCAAGTCCTGATGAGACGAGCCGTGACGAGACGGGCCATGGCCGTGACGAAACTGGCGGTGACGAAACTGGGCCTTCCGAAGGCAGTCCGAACTCCATCGCCGCCAGCATCGAATCGGATGTGATTTCCGAAGCCGTGCCGCAGGCTGAGGCGGCCGGCGAAGCCACCTCCACCGACAATGATCGCGGCATGCTGGAAGAGGTGCAGTCATCGCATTCGGATGACCATGAAGTCGAATCGGTCGGCGCCGAGGATGCGCTGGAAGAAGCGCGCAACCGCCGCAAGCCGGTGCGCCGCCAGTACAAGATCCAGGAAGTGATCAAGCGCCGGCAGATCCTTCTGGTGCAGGTCGTCAAGGAAGAGCGCGGCAACAAGGGTGCGGCGCTCACCACCTACCTGTCGCTTGCCGGCCGCTATTCGGTGCTGATGCCGAACACGGCGCGCGGCGGCGGCATCTCGCGCAAGATCACCAACGCACAGGACCGCAAGCGGCTGAAGGAGGTCGTCGCCGATCTCGAAGTGCCGCAGGGCATGGGCGTCATCCTGCGCACGGCCGGCGAAAGCCGCACCAAGGCCGAGATCAAGCGCGACTACGAATATCTGATGCGGCTTTGGGAAAACGTCCGCAACCTGACGCTGCAGTCGACGGCCCCTGCCCTCGTCTACGAGGAAGGCAGCCTGATCAAGCGCTCGGTGCGCGACCTCTACAACAAGGACATCGACGAGATCCTGGTCTCCGGCGAAGAGGGCTATCGCGAGGCCAAGGATTTCATGCGCATGCTGATGCCGAGCCACGCCAAGGTCGTGCAGCCGTTCCGCGACACGACGCCGATCTTCGTGCGCAACGGCATCGAGGCGCAGCTCGACCGCATGCTGCAGCCGCAGGTGACGCTGAAGAGCGGCGGCTACATCATCATCAACCAGACCGAAGCGCTGGTCGCCATCGACGTCAATTCGGGCCGCTCCACCAAGGAGCACTCGATCGAGGACACAGCGCTTCACACCAATCTGGAAGCGGCCGAGGAGGTCGCACGGCAGCTGAGGCTGCGCGATCTCGCCGGCCTGATCGTCATCGACTTCATCGACATGGAGGAGAACCGCAACAACCGCTCCGTCGAGAAGCGGCTGAAGGATCACCTCAAGAACGATCGCGCCCGCATCCAGGTCGGCCGCATCTCGCATTTCGGCCTGATGGAGATGTCGCGCCAGCGCATCCGTGCCAGCGTGCTGGAATCGACGATGAAGCCTTGCCCGCATTGCGGCGGCACCGGCCATGTGCGGTCCGATTCGTCCGTCGCGCTGATGGTGGTGCGGGCGATCGAGGAATTCCTGCTCAAGGATTCGCGCAGCCACATCACGGTGCGGACGCCGGCGGCGACCGCGCTCTATGTGCTCAACCACAAGCGCGGCACGCTGGTGGAGCTCGAAAACCGCTTCGGCCTGACCATCACCGTCGAGGCCGACGACACGGTCGGCGCCCAGCACTATGCGATCTTCCGCGGCGCGCTGGCCGAAAAGCCTGAAGGCTTCGTCGAGGTGCGGACCTTGCCCGCCTATGTCGAGCCGGAAGAGCCCGCCGACGAAATCGAGGAGGAGGAAGACGAGGTCGTTGCACCGGCGGAACAACCGCGCCAGGCGCAGCAGCCAAGGCCCAGCGAGGATGGCGAAGGCCGCGACCGCAAGCGCCGCAAGCGCCGCAGACGGCGCGGCGGCAAGGATCGCGACCGCGAGCATGGCGCCCCCGTGGAAGGCGCGTCCATCTCGGCCGCTGCCGATGGCGTCTCCGAAGCCGCAAGCGATGAAGGCGCCGAAGCAGACCACGAGGACCAGGTCGGCGTCACCGAGGCGGTGGAAGCGTCGGATGAGGGGCAAGAGCCTGAAGGTCGGGAGCTTGATGAAGGTCCGGAGCCTGATGAAGGTCTGGGCAAGAAGCGTCGGCGCGGCAAGCGCGGCGGCAAGCGCAATCGCCGTGAAGACGGCGAAGGCGAGGTCGATGCAGGCACTGCCGAGTCGGCTGACCGTCCCGAGGTCTTGGAGGCCGTCTCCGGCGAACGGGCAGCAGCAACGCCGGTCGAAGCCACGCCGGTCGAAGAGCCTGTCGACCTTGCTCCGGCCAATGACGACATGCCAAGCGCCGAAAAGCCGAAGAAGCCGCGCCGCGCCGCCAAGCCGAAGAAGGCTGCGGCGGACGTCGTTGCCGAGACGCCGGTAGCCGAGCCGGAAATTTCTGCCGAGGCTCCCGCAGCTGTTTCGGAGGAAACAGCCGTGGCCGCCGTCGACGAGAAACCGAAGGTCCGCCCATCGCGACGCAAGCCCATACCGGTCGATGCTCCGGCTGAGCCGATCGTGTCCTCGACTGTTGCCGAAGAGGAAAAGACCGAGGAGAAGCCGAAGCGTGCCGGCTGGTGGCAGCGGAAAGGCTTTTTCTAAGCTTTTCGGTAGTTTAGCCTGATCTTTTGAACAAAAAAATCCCGCGCGCTCCTGTCGACAGCGCGGGATTTTCTTGTCTGAAGCGGGCAAATCTCTATGACGCGAAAACCGACCAGTTCATCATCTTCGCCAGCCTTTCCAGCGCAATCGACCCCAGCCTGGAATTGCCGTTGGCGTTGAGGCCGGGCGACCAGACGGCGAGCGAGGCCACGCCCGGGACGATCGCCAAAATGCCGCCGCCGACGCCGCTCTTGCCGGGGATGCCGACGCGGAAGGCGAAATCGCCGGAGCCGTCATAGTGGCCGCAGGTCAGCATCATCGCGCCGATGCGGCGCGCGCGCTCGGCCGACACCACGGAATGGCCAGTCGCCGGGTTCTTGCCGCCATTGGCGAGGAAGCGGCCGGCCAGAGCCAGTTGCCGGCAGCTCATCGCGATGGCGCAATGGTGGAAATAGACGCCCAGCGCCAGATCCGGCGCGTGGCTGAGATTGCCGAAGGACTTCATGTAGTTGGCGAGCGCCAAGTTGCGAAAACCGGTGGCTCGTTCCGAAGCCGCGACCTCGCGGTCGATGATGATGGTCTCGTCGTCGGCCAGGAACTGGATGAAGCGCAGGATCTCGCCGATCGCCTCGCGCGGCTGGTGACCGGCGAGCAGAATGTCGGAAATGACGATGGCGCCGGCATTGATGAACGGATTGCGCGGAATGCCGTTTTCGTGCTCGAGCTGGACGATCGAGTTGAACGGGTTGCCCGAAGGCTCGCGCCCGACACGCTGCCACAGCGCGTCGCCGACATTGCCGAGCGCCAGTGTCAGCGTGAACACCTTCGAAATGCTCTGGATCGAAAACGGCTCATCGGCGTCGCCCGCCATCAGCACGCGACCGTCATTGGTCACCGCGGCAATGCCGAACTTTTTCGGATCGACCTTGCCGAGCTGCGGTATGTAGGTCGCGACGTCGCCGCGATCCGTGCGCTCGGCCATTTCGGCGGCAATCTCGGTCAAAGCCTGCTCGAGGTCCGGCATCACGCTATCTCAGCCAGCGCTCGATGCGCATCATCGCCTCGACCATCTCGTCGTGGCTGCCGGCGTAGGAAAAGCGCATGGATCGATAGCCTTGAAGCGGATCGAAATCGCGGCCGGGCGTCGCCGCCACATGCGCCTCGGCCAGCATCTTGCGCGCGAAGGCCATGCTGTCGTTGGTGTGCCTGGTGACATTGCAGAAGGCGTAGAACGCCCCGTCCATCGGTGCCGCCAGGGTAAAGCCGAGTTCGGGCAGGCGTTTCATCAAAAGCTCGCGATTGCCCGCGTAGCGCGCCTTCACAGCCTCCAATTCCGCGGTTGCCTTGAACGCCTCGATCGCGGCGATCTGGGACAGTTCCGGCGGTGAGATGTAGAGACTCTGGGCGATGCGCTCGACCGGCCGCACCAATGGTTCCGGCAGCACCATCCAGCCGATGCGCCAACCGGTCATGCAGTAGTATTTCGAGAAGGAATTGATCACCGTCACGTCAGGGCCGCAGGCAAGTGCTGTGCTGTCCGGCGCAGCGTAAGCCAGCCGGTGGTAGATCTCGTCGGAGATCACGGCGATGCCGAGCTCTTGTGCCGTCGTCACCAGCGCCGACAGCTCGTCGGCGGGGATAATCGCCCCGGTCGGATTGGCGGGGCTGGCAAACAACACGCCCTTCAGATTCTTTTCGCGATGCGCAGCCTTCAGATGTTCGGCGTGGAGATAGGCATCACCGTCGAGCTCGATCTCGACGATCTCGATGCCGAGCGCGGCCATGATGTTGCGATAGGCCGGATAACCGGGTGCGGTGATGGCGACACGGTCGCCTGGATCGAACATCGCCAGAAATGCCAGGTTGAAGGCGGCCGACGATCCGGTGGTGACGGCGATCCGGCCGGGTGAAACGGCCAGCCCGTAGTGGTCGGCATAGTGCTGGGCGATAGCCTCGCGCAGGCCCGCAAGACCCAATGCGTCGGTGTAGCCGATGCGCCCCATCTTCAATGCGTTCGTCGCCGCTTGCCTGACTCCGGCCGGCGCCGGATCGGACGGCTGGCCAACGGCCATGGAAACGACCGGCACGCCCCTGGCCTTCAGCCGATTCGCTTCCGCCAGAACGTCCATGGCGTGGAACGGCTCGACGTCGCCGCGACGCGAAAGCGATACAACCATTTGACCTCATTCCTTGTTCGCCCTTGGGTCCGGCCTTTGGGTCAGCCCTTTGAGATCGCCCATGGGCCGGCGCTTGCCGGCTGCCGGCGCCGAGCTTTGGCGTCCCGCGCCGCACAAATGCCCGATTGATGTGAGGATCACAAGTTCAGTAAAAGTTTCAGTGCCGACTTTTCATCCTTCACCCGCTCGTCTACCAGTGGACCTGCCATGTTGAGCCGACCCAAATCGACGATAGCCAGGGCAGCGCGCGCCTTCGCGACGCTTTCGCTTGCCGCGACGGTCGCTGTGAGCAGCACCGTCAGCGCTTTTGCGCAAAACGTGCCGGTGGTGCGCGATGCCGAGATCGAGGCGCTGGTGCGCGCCTATGCGCGGCCGATCTTCAGGGCCGCGGGCCTGCCGGAAGACGGCGTCGACATCGTGCTGGTCAACGACCAGAGTTTCAACGCCTTCGTTGCCGGGTCCCGCCTGTTCATCAACACCGGCGCCCTGATGTCGGCGGAGACGCCCAACGAGATCATCGGCGTCATCGCCCATGAAGCCGGCCACATCGCCGGCGGCCACCAGCAAAAATTGCGCAACCAGCTCGAACGCGCCAAGACGATGGCCATCATCGCGACGCTGCTTGGCGCCGGTGCCATCGTTGCCGGCGCCACCAGCAAGAGCCGGGGCCTGGCCGGCGCCGGCATGGGGGTTGCCGCTGGCGGTGGCGAGATGGCGCAGCGCAGTATCCTCGCTTATCAGCGCACCGAAGAGATGACCGCCGACCGCTCGGCGATAACCTATCTCAATGCCACCGGCCAGTCCGGCCTGGGCATGCTGAAGACCTTCGGCCGCTTTCAGAGCGCACTTTCGCTGTCGGGGGCGCAGGTCGACCCCTACCGGATCAGCCATCCGCTGCCGCGCGAACGCATCGCCAACCTCGAAGTCCTGGTCAAAAAAAGCCCCTACGTCGAAAAGGTCGATCCGCCGGCGCTGCAACAGCGGCACGACATGATGCGCATCAAGATCGCCGCCTATATGGGAGGTCAGGCCGCCGCATCGCGGCTGATGCGCAAGATGCCGGGCAGCCTCGCCTCGCAATATGGCGACGCGCAGACGAGCTATCTTTTCGGCAATCTGGCCGGGGCGCTTGCCAAGACCAACGCGCTGATCAAGGCACATCCGAAGAACCCCTATTTCCAGGAATTGCGCGGCGACATCCTGATGAAGGCGAACAAACCGAAGGCTGCCGCGGAAGCCTATGCCAAGGCGGTCAGCCTCGACCCAGCGCGATCCGGGCTGCTGCCGGTTTCCTACGGCCAGGCGCTGATGGCAGTCGGCACGCCCGATTCCCTGGAGAAAGCGGTGGTGCAGATCAACAAAGGTCTCGCGCGCGACCGAGAAAACGCCGTCGGTTACCGCCATCTTGCGCAGGCCTATGGCGAGCTTGGCAACATTCCGGCCGCCGACCTTGCGACCGCCGAAGGCCATTTCTATTCCGGCGCCTACAAGGATGCCAAGATCTTCGCAATGCGCGCGCAGATGAAAATGAAGCGTGGCGAGCCGGGCTGGATCCGCGCGCAGGACATCATAAACTACGCACCATCAGGCAAGAAAAAGTGAACCTTCCGGCCGTGCGCGGCGACAAGTGGTTGGACCAATCGGGTAGTCGAACCAATCGGGTAGTCGGGCCAATCGGGTCGGACAACCCGGCCGGAAACCAGGCAAGAGGATCAGGATGATGAAGAAGGCAATTCTGCTGGGCACCACGGGCGTGGCGGTCGCTCTCGCCATGCTGGGTTTCGGGTTCGTGACCGGAAGTCCGCAGACGGCAAAGGCCGATGCCGCGCAGATCGCCCAAGCAGCCTCCGCCGACACCAAGATCGACCGGGCTGAAGTCGAAGGCATCATCCGCGACTATCTGCTGAAGAACCCGGAAGTGCTGCTGGAAGCTCAGGAGGCGCTCGAGGCCAAGCAGAAGGAGGCGCAGCGCGTCGCCAGTCTCGACGTCATCAAGGATGCCAAGGATCAGATCTTCAACTCGGCCTTCGACGGCGTCGTCGGCAATCCGAACGGCAAGGTCACCATCGTCGAATTCTACGACTACAATTGCGGCTACTGCAAACGCGCCATGGAGGACATGCAGACGCTGACGACAGCCGATCCGGAGCTGCGCTTCGTGCTCAAGGAGTTCCCGATCCTCGGCCCGGATTCGCAGAAGGCAAGCGTCGTCTCGATGGCCTTCCACCTGATGATGCCGGAGAAATACGGCGAGTTCCACAACGCGTTGCTCGGCGCCCAGGGACGCGCCACCGAAGCGGCGGCCATCAAGGTCGCGCTTTCGCTCGGCGCCGACGAAGCGACGCTGCGCGAGAAGATGAAGGATCCGTCGATCGCCGAGGCCCTCTCCAAGACCTATGATCTTGCCAACAAGCTGGCCATCACCGGAACGCCCTCCTATGTGGTCGGCAACGAGGTGGTGTTCGGTGCGCTCGGCCAAGACGTGCTGGCGAAGAAGATCGAAGCGGCCAAGGCCGCACTCTGATCGGCGGCTGGCTTTCTGCGCAAGCCATTTTCCGCCTGTTGTGGACAGCGAAAGAACCCACTTGCGCTCTTTTCGCAGGCGTCTAAGCCCATTATAGAGGCCCGGTGCGCCGACTGATGCCGGCGCTGATGTGGTGGATTTGAAGTTCCTGCTGCTTTGGTGGCGTCAGTGTTCAGGAACTTTAAATCCACCACATCAGAAATGTATAAATTGCCAGTGTGGCTTTGAAGCCGAAATTCGTTCAAAGCGCTGCTCCAAGGTATTGCGAATTTCGGATTCGAAACCACACCGGGAAAAGGTCGGCATTTTGAAAACGGTTTTCGTCCTGAACGGTCCCAACCTCAACGCGCTCGGCAAACGCGAGCCGGGCATCTATGGCGGCAAGACGCTGGCCGCGATCGCCGACGATTGCAAGCAGGCAGGTGCGGCACTTGGGCTCGAGATCGATTTCCGTCAGTCGAACCATGAGGGCGACCTCGTCGACTGGATACAGGAAGCCGCCGACAAGGCTGTCGGCATCGTCATCAATCCGGGCGCCTACAGCCACACCTCGATCGCCATTCACGACGCCATCCGCTCCGTCGCGCCATTGCCCGTCGCCGAAGTTCATCTTTCCAACATCCATGCGCGGGAATCATTCCGCCACGTCTCCATGGTCTCGCCGGTCGCCGTCGGCGTGATCTGCGGGTTCGGGCCGCTCGGCTACACACTGGCGCTGCAGGCGCTGGCCGCACGCCTATGACCGGCCAACAAACAGAAGGCTCGAAAATGTCGATAAAGAAGAATGGTGTAGACCAGCAGCTTATCCGCGATCTGGCGGGCATACTGAACGACACCAACCTCACCGAGATCGAGGTCGAGCTGGGCGACTTGAAGGTGCGCGTGTCGCGACAGGCGCCGGCTGTCCATGCGGTCGCCGCAGCGCAGCCCGCCTATGCGCCGCCGGCCGCGCAGCCGGCTGGCGCAGCCGCCCCGGCAGCGGCCGACGTGTCCAAGAACGCAGTGGCCTCGCCGATGGTCGGCACCGCCTACCTGGCGCCATCGCCCGACGCCAAGGCGTTCATCGAAGTCGGCCAACAGGTCAAGGAAGGCCAGACGCTGCTGATCATCGAGGCGATGAAGACGATGAACCAGATCCCCTCGCCGCGTGCCGGAACGGTGACGGCGATCCTGTTCGAGGATGCGCAGCCGGTCGAATACGGCATGCCGCTCGTCGTGATCGAGTAGAGCCGGGAACAGCCGAAAAATGTTCCAGAAAATCCTCATCGCCAATCGCGGCGAAATCGCTCTGAGGGTGTTGCGCGCCTGCAAGGAGCTCGGCATCCAGACGGTGGTGGTGCATTCCACCGCCGACGCCGACGCCATGCATGTGCGGCTCGCCGACGAGAGCGTCTGCATCGGCCCACCGCCGTCGCGCGACAGCTATCTCAACATCCACCAGATCGTCGCGGCGTGCGAGATCACTGGCGCCGACGCGGTGCATCCGGGCTACGGATTCCTGTCGGAGAATGCCAAATTCGCCGATATCCTCGCCGCGCACAACATCACCTTCATCGGCCCGTCCGGCGATCACATCCGCATCATGGGCGACAAGATCGAGGCCAAGCGCACCGCAAAGCGCCTCGGCATTCCGGTGGTGCCCGGCTCCGACGGGGCGGTCACCGAGGAAAAGGAAGCCAGACGCATCGCCGCCGAGATCGGCTATCCCGTGATCATCAAGGCGTCGGCCGGCGGCGGCGGACGCGGCATGAAGGTGGCGCGCAGCGAATCCGATCTTTTGGTCGCACTGCAGACGGCGCGCTCGGAAGCCGGTGCCGCTTTCGGCGACGACGCCGTCTACATCGAGAAGTATCTCGAAAAGCCGCGCCACATCGAGGTCCAGGTGTTCGGCGACGGTGCCGGCCGCGGCGTGCATTTCGGCGAACGCGACTGTTCGCTGCAGCGCCGCCACCAGAAAGTCTGGGAAGAGGCTCCCTCGCCGGCGCTCAATGCCGAGGAGCGCGCGCATGTCGGCGGCGTCTGTGCCAGGGCGATCGCCGATCTCGGCTACTCCGGCGCCGGCACCATCGAATTCCTCTATGAGAACGGCGAGTTCTACTTCATCGAGATGAACACGCGCCTGCAGGTCGAGCATCCGGTGACTGAGGCAATCACCGGCATCGACCTCGTGCACGAGCAGATCCGCGTCGCCTCGGGCGGCGGGCTTTCCATGCGCCAGGAAGAGATCCGCTTTCAGGGCCACGCCATCGAATGCCGCATCAATGCCGAGGATCCGCGCACCTTCACCCCCTCGCCCGGCACGATCACCCACTTCCACACGCCGGGCGGCCTCGGCATCCGTGTCGATTCCGGCGTCTATTCCGGCTACAAGATCCCGCCTTACTACGACAGTTTGATCGGCAAGCTGATCGTGCACGGCCGCAATCGCGTCGAATGCATGATGCGGCTGCGGCGGGCGCTCGACGAATTCGTCGTCGACGGCATCAAGACGACGCTGCCGCTGTTTCGCGATCTCGTCGGCAATGCCGATATCGCCAATGGCGAGTATGACATCCACTGGCTGGAAAAATATCTGGCCGATGAGGATTAGGACGTGAACTTATAGAATATAATGATGCGATGACCCGTCCTTACGCGCCAGGCTATCGCATCCCGACCGACCTGTTGCTCAAGGCCTACGCCTCGGGCGTCTTTCCGATGGCCGAAAGCGCCACCGATCCGGAAGTGTTCTGGGTGCGGCCGGAGACGCGCGGCATCATCCCGCTGGATGGTTTTCACACGCCCAAAAGCCTGAGGAAGGCGATCCGGAAAAACCTGTTCGATATCCGTTTCGATTTTGATTTCGAAGCGACCATCGACGGCTGCGCCGAGAGGCGCGAGGAACGCCGGTCGACCTGGATCAACGCGCCGATCCGCGAGGCCTATGTCGAACTCCATCGGATGGGCCATTGCCATTCGGTCGAAGCCTGGCGCGAGGGTCGGCTGGTTGGCGGCCTCTACGGCGTGTCTCTTGGCCGGGTGTTCTTCGGCGAAAGCATGTTCGCCAGGGAAACGGACGCGTCGAAGGTCTGCCTGGTGCACCTGGTCGAACGCCTGAAGGATCGACACTTCGCCTTGCTCGACACGCAGTTCACCACCGAGCACCTCAAACGCTTCGGCGCGGTCGACGTGCCAAGGGGCAAATACGAAAAGATGCTGGCCGACGCGCTGAAGGGCGAGACGGTGTTTTTCCCATGATCTGCGCCAAAGGTCGGGTTTTTGGTCAGGTTTTTGCGGCAGGCTCAAGAGGCGTGTGCGCGTGGAACATCATCTTCCAGCCATTGACGCGATGGACATAGCCGGTGCTGACCAGCGCCGCATAGGGCTCGCCATTCTCGCGCGTGGCATGGGCCTCATAAGTCAGCATGACAATGTCGCTGCCCGGCTCGATGATGCCCTTGGGGTCGATGTCGAGATCGCGCCAGCGATTTAGGCCCGTCGCGGTTTCGGCCAGATCGGCGTTGCTCATCGTTTGCGCCATCTGTGGGAAAGCCACCAGGCATTTGGTGTCGGCATTGGCTTTGAAATAGGCTGCGTCGCCGGTCCAGAACCCTTTTTCGAGATCGAGGAGTTCGTTCTTGTTGGCCATCATGGGAACATCTCCGTAACGCCAGCCATGACCAACGCACGGAGAATAAGGCGGTTCCGAACAGGCGATCCCGCACGCCAGGCATTATAACTGGTCTTGGCTAATTGGTTTTGGCCGCGTCGGGTGCCGGCACTTCCGACTTCTGCTTGCAGCCCTTCAGCCAGACGTCGTAGACGGCGTGTTCGACGGCGTTGAGGCCGGGGCTTTCGGCAAACATCCAGCCGGTGAAGATACGGCGGATCTTGCGATCCAGCGTGATCTCGTCGACCTCGACGAAAGAATCGGTCTTCGGCTCTTCGGTTTGCGGCTGCGAATAGCAGATGCGCGGCGTCACCTGCAAAGCGCCGAACTGCACCGTTTCGTCGATATAGACATCGAACGTGATGATGCGGCCGGTGATCTTGTCGATGCCGGCGAATTCGGCGACAGGATTGGTGATGCGTTGTGGTGCGGCCGGTGCCGCCGGCGCCACTGTCGCATCCGGTTCCACTGTCGCATCCGGTTCCATTGGCGCATCCGGGTCCACTGGCGCCTCAAATTCCGTCGGCGCCCCCGGGTCCACTGGCGCCTCAAATTCCGTCGGCGCCCCCGGGTCCACTGGCGCCTCCAGCGTCTGAGCGGCGGCCATGGCGCAAGCGACAAAAGCGGCGGCCGTCGTCAGTCCGCCCATCGAAATTCGGCTGAAAATGCTCATGCAGGGATCCGGTGGTTTGCGCCCGGGGTGATTCTGTCGCGCCCAAGGCTAGTCGCTGCTGTCAGATCGACAAGCAGCTAAACGCCAATTGTGGCGATAAAGGATCGATCCGCCCTTGGCGAGCGGTTAGAGACCGTTTGGAAACTCTACTCTGGCGGCCATCTGACGGCGTTTTCTGCGCTTACCTACAGCGCCGCGCGTCCTTTGGACGCGCAAAGGACGCTGTAGCACTTTTGGTTTTGCGCATGAACCTTTCCGAAAATCTTTCGGATTTTCGGGGTCATGCGCGGGCTCACGGACCCAAATGTCCGCTCCGCGCCGGTTCTCGAAACCACCACCATATGACTCGCCAGAGCGAATTTCGAAACAGTCTCTTACGACCCCGGCGTCCAGGCGTCGTAATCGCCGGTCACCTGCGGGCGGTGCTGATTGCTGAGTATGGAGCCCTTGGGGCGATAGGCCGCGGCACTTCCGGTGAGGTTCGGCTGATGCGGCTTCTGCCAGTCGCGTGGCTTGTAGGTGTCGCTCGTCGGCGGGACATCGACGCGGTGATGCATCCAGCCATGCCAGCCGGGCGGAATCATCGAGGCTTCCGAATAGTCGCGATAGATGACCCAGCGGCGGGTGCGGCCTTCCGAATCGACACCACCCTCGTAGTAGACGTTGCCAGCCTCGTCCTGCCCGACTTTCTTGCCATGCCGCCAGGTGTGGAAGCGCGTGCCCAGCGTCTGGCTGTTCCACCAGGTGAAAAACTGCAGAAGGAAAGTCTTCATCCAAAATCCTCGCGGCAAGTCCTCGTGGCGGCAGCGGCGGCGCCTGTTTCCTGCTTATGGCGTCAGGCCATCGCCAAGGCAAGGGTTTTGCCGCATGAGCCGTGCAAATGGCCGTCGGAAAACCGACGCACCGTGGCAAGCCTTTCGCGTCCTGTCGAGGCATGCCTTGCCAAGGCTGCCTGGCCTTTCTAAAGCTCAGCGCGCCGCATGCAGGTACCCTGCCTGATTGACGGTTGAGGGAGGGAATGATGGCCCCACACGCATCCGGCGCCGATCCGCGGATCAGTGCCAGCTCCATTCGCCTGCGCAAGGGCGGCGAGCCGATCGTCTGCCTCACCGCCTATACCTATCCCATCGCTCGCCTGCTCGACGATCATGTCGACCTGCTTCTGGTCGGCGACAGCGTGGCCATGGTTCTCCATGGCCACAAGACCACGCTGGGCGCCTCGCTGGAGATGATGATCGCCCACGGTCAAGCGGTGATGCGAGGGTCAGCCAAGGCCTGCGTGGTGGTCGACATGCCGGCCGGAAGCTATGAGGCGACGGCGCGCCAAGCCGTCGCCTCGGCGCGGCGGATTGTCGGCGAAACCGGTTGCCAGGCCGTCAAGCTGGAGGGTGGCGTCACAGTTGCCCGACAGATTGCGGCGATTGTCGCTGCCGGCATTCCGGTCATGGGACATATCGGCTTGCAGCCGCAATCGGTGGAAAGCGACGGCGGCTACAGGATCAAGGGCCGGACCGACGAGAATGTGGCTGCGCTTTATCGCGACGCCGAGGCGGTCGAAAAAGCCGGCGCGTTTTCGGTGGTCATCGAAGGCACCGTCGAGACCGTCGCCGCCGATATCACCCGGCACATTTCCATTCCAACCATCGGCATCGGCGCCAGCGGCGAGTGCGACGGCCAGATCCTGGTCATCGACGACATGGTCGGCCTGACCGTCGACCGGGTGCCGAAATTCGTCAAGCAATATGCCGACCTGCGCAGCGTCATATCGCAGGCGGCAGCCAGCTATGCAGCGGAGGTGCGCAGCCGGACATTCCCCGGCCCGAGCCACGTTTTTTCGGCCGCAGCCGACAAGAGCGAAGCATGAGCCGGGGCGAAGCATGAGCCGACCTCTCGTCGTCGACAGCGTCGCCGCCCTTCGCGCGCAAATCCGCGACTGGCGTCGCGATGGCCTTAGCCTTGCCATGGTGCCGACCATGGGTGCGCTGCATGACGGCCATATCTCGCTGATCAGGATCGCGCTGGAGAAGGCCGATCGCTGCGTTGTCTCGATCTTCGTCAACCCAACCCAGTTCGCGCCGAGCGAAGACCTCGACAAATATCCGCGCCAGCTCGGCCGCGACCTCGATCGGCTGGCCGAGGCCGGCGCACAACTTGCCTTCACCCCTGGTGTGGCGCAGATGTACCCGGCCGGCTTCGCCACCAGGATCTCGGTCGGCGGGCCAGCCGCCGGGCTGGAATCGGATTTCCGGCCGAGCTTCTTCGACGGCGTCGCAACCGTCGTGGCAAAGCTCTTCCTGCAGGCGTCGCCCGACTGCGCGGTCTTTGGCGAAAAGGATTATCAGCAGCTTTGCGTCGTCAGGCAGCTCTGCAGCGATCTTGATCTGCCGGTGGACATCATCGGCGCGCCAACAATACGCGACGCGCACGGGCTCGCCATGTCGTCACGCAACGCCTATCTCGGCGAAACCGAGCTCGCGGTGGCGCGCCAGCTCAACGCCATCTTGCGCCGAACGGCGGCGGCACTCGCGGCAGGCGCGGATGAAGGCAGTGCGACCGCTGAGGCCAGCCGCGCGCTGGTCGAGGCCGGCTTCGACAAAGTCGACTATGTCGCGGCGCGCGAGAGCCTGACGCTCGCCCCGTGGCGGCCAGACCGCGACGGACGCCTGCTCGCAGCCGCCTGGCTGGGCAAGACCCGGCTGATCGACAATGTGGAAGTTCCCTCCGCCTGAAGCGCGTGCCGTTTGGATGGATTCATGCGACGCGCTTCAGGTTGTTGCTTTGACGCATGTCGCTATTGCAAAACCGCTTCGCACCCTCGGTTCAAGCCCGAGGGCGTGCTTTTGCGCGACATGCCTTAGGGCCAATCAGGCATCAAGGCCAATCAGGCGACCTTGAGATCCTTCATCGCCTTCTCGTAGACATCCTTGATCGGCTTGGATACGTCTTCCGCGGCTTTCGTCGCCGCCGCCTGAAGCTCCTTGCTCTGCTCGACCGTCTTTTCCACCTGCTTGCGCAAGAAGTCTGTCTGCAGTTCGACGAACTCGGAGGGCGATTTCACGGTAACCAGGGCTTCGAGGTGAGAAAAGCTGGCCTCAACATTTGCGCGCAAAGCGGCGATCGTCTTCAGCGACAGCTCATTGCTAGCGGTCTTGGCTGTTTCGAAGGATGACTCAAGAGCCTTCTGGGTCGCCTCGGCGCCGGTCGCCAATTTCGATAAGGCTTCTTTCGATTGCTCGACGCCCTTTTCGGCGACAGCACGGAACTGATCGGTTACCTCGGTCTGGACTTCTGCATTCTCAACGTTTTCAGCAGTTTTATCAGCGGTCTTGGTCATAGTTTCCATCCTTTGCGGTGGGCGACCTTTGTAGAAAGGCCGTCTCGTTCATCTAGAACCTGACGTTACGGCATCTGCAGTGCATTGCAATATTTTTGTGCGTCGCACCATGCTTTTTGCCTCAGCGTTAGCCACTGGTGAATTTCTACCTTCGGGCGTGTTTTTTGCGGACCGCCATTCCGCAATTCAGCCCGCAACCGACCGGCGCAGCCCCGTAAA
This sequence comes from Mesorhizobium sp. WSM4810, assembly GCF_055811235.1. Lineage (NCBI taxonomy): Bacteria > Pseudomonadati > Pseudomonadota > Alphaproteobacteria > Hyphomicrobiales > Phyllobacteriaceae > Mesorhizobium > Mesorhizobium sp. WSM4810. The sequence continues at coordinate 42,269 of NZ_JBVVQV010000003.1, forward strand.
AACGCAACTGACTGCGACCTGTCAGGCCAGGCAAATCTATTCGATCGCCTTTTCCAAAATCAGCGCCGGCAGCCCTGAGCCACCGCCACAGTCAGCAGTATTCCCGGCTGGCAAAAACCCTTTTGAGTGATAGAAGGCGACGGCGGGAGCATTTGCCTCTTCCACTTCGACACGCAGCGTCCGCGCCTCGGGAAAGCTGGCCTCGACCTCTTCCAGCAGCGCCTGGCCGATCCCTTGCCTCTGGCAGGCCGGATGCACGTAGAGCTGGTTCAGCATGACGATCCTCGCATCCGTGGTGGCTGCGGCGAACGCCATCCCGCCAATGCGGTTGCCATCGTCTGCGACCAGGAATTCGGAGTTCGGCCGTGTCAGCCGCGCCTTGAGCGAGGCGATCGAATGCCATTCATCTGTTATCTCAGCGACTTTGGCAGCACCATAGATGGCGTCGTAGGTGGCGTGCCACGTTTCGACCAGCAACGCCCGGACCGCGGCAAGATCGCGCTCGCCAGCGGTGCGAACGAACATCATCCTATTCGATCCCGAGCTTGGCCTTGACGAGGTCGTTGACGGCCTGAGGGTTGGCCTTGCCGCCAGTCGCCTTCATCACCTGGCCGACGAACCAGCCGGCCATGCTCGGCTTGGCGCGCGCCTGCTCGACCTTGTCGGGATTGGCTGATATCACCTCGTCGACCGCCTTTTCGATGGCGCCGGTGTCGGTGACCTGTTTCATGCCGCGGCTTTCGACCAGCTGGCGCGGATCGCCGCCTTCGTTCCAGACGATCTCGAACAGATCCTTGGCGATCTTGCCGGAGATGGTGCCCTCTTTTATCAGGTCAATGACCGCGCCGAGCTGATCGGGCGAAACCGGAGCATTTTCAATACCCTTGCCGGCTCTGTTCAAGGCACCGAGCAGATCGTTGATGACCCAATTGGCGGCAAGCTTGCCGTCGCGACCAGCGGCCACCTTCTCGAAATAGTCGGCGACCGCCTTTTCCGACACCAGGATCGAGGCGTCGTAGGTCGACAGGCCGAGCGAGGAGATCAGCCGCGCCTTCTTGGCGTCGGGCAGTTCAGGCAGATCCTTTGCCAGCGCATCGACATAGGCCTGGTCGAATTCCAGCGGCAACAGGTCGGGATCCGGGAAATAGCGGTAGTCGTGCGCTTCTTCCTTGGAACGCATCGAGCGGGTCTCGCCCTTGTTGGGATCGAACAGCCGCGTTTCCTGGTCGATCTTGCCACCGTCCTCAAGGATGGCGATCTGGCGGCGCGCCTCGTAGTCGATGGCCTGGCCGATGAAGCGGATCGAGTTGACGTTCTTGATCTCGCAGCGCGTGCCGAATTCGCCGCCGGGCCGGCGCACCGAGACGTTGACATCGGCGCGCAGTGAGCCTTCGTCCATGTTGCCGTCGCAAGTGCCGAGGTATCGCACGATGGTCCGCAGCTTGGTGACATAGGCCTTGGCCTCGTCGGCGGATCGCATGTCGGGCTTGGAGACGATCTCCATCAGCGCCACGCCGGAGCGGTTGAGATCGACATAGGACATCGTCGCATGCTGGTCGTGCATCGACTTGCCGGCATCCTGCTCCAGATGCAGGCGCTCGATGCCGACCTCAATGTCCTCGAACTCGCCCTGCCGGTCGGGACCGACGGAGACGATCACCTTGCCCTCGCCGACGATCGGCTGCTTGAACTGTGAAATCTGATAGCCCTGCGGCAGATCGGGATAAAAATAGTTTTTCCGGTCGAAGACCGATTTGTGGTTGATCTCGGCCTTCAGCCCGAGGCCGGTGCGGATCGCCTGCTTGACGCATTCCTCGTTGATGACCGGCAGCATGCCCGGCATCGCCGCATCGACAAGGCTGACATTGGCGTTTGGCGGCGCACCGAACGCCGTCGAGGCGCCGGAGAACAGTTTTGCCTGCGAGGTCACCTGCGCATGGACCTCGAGGCCGATGATGATCTCCCAGTCGCCGGTGGCGCCTGATATCAGGCGCTTGGCGTCGGGTGTGCGGGTGTCGATGAGGGTCATGGCGGCCTGCGCGTTATCGGTGACGGAATTCACGTGAATTCGACGTTTAAAGTGAAGTCATGCGCTAATGCAAACCGCAAAAGGAGACAAGCGTGAAGCCGCAGGCTGGTAGGGCAACCGTTATTGGAAACGTTTGCGCTGCCCCTCACCTGCCTGCCGGCATCCTCTCCCCGATAGTGACGGGGAGAGGGGCGCCCGCATCAACGATTTCGCCAATCTCCATTGTAGCAAGAAAAGCCGCCAAGGCTGCGGCCGGCCCCTTCTCCCCGTCACTATACGGGGAGAAGTGCCCGGCAGGGCGATGAGGGGGCGGCGCCGACTTCGACAAAACTTGCTGGCGATCTCACGCCGTCGCGATATAGGCCCTGATCTCTGCGGCCTCGCGCTCGACATCCTCGATGCGCCGCTTGACCACGTCGCCGATCGACACGATGCCGTCGAGCAGGCCGTCCTTTTCCACCGGCAGATGGCGGAAACGGCCACTGGTCATGATCTCCATGACCTCGTTGACGGTGTGGTTCTCATTGCAGATCTTCACCTTGGGGGTCATCGCCGAACGCACCGCGATATCCAATGCGGCGGTCCCTTCCCTGGCGAGGACCCGCACGACGTCGCGCTCGGAAAGGATGCCGACGATCTTGTGATCACCATTGGTGATGACCAGCGCACCGATCCTGTGCTCGGCCAAGATGCGAATGGCCTCGCTCAGTTTTTCGTTCGGCCCGAGCGTCAACACGTCGTGGCCCTTCTGCTCGAGAATTGCCTTAACAGTCATGGCGTCCTCCTCAGTTCACCTTGCCGGTTCCTGCCCTGACCGGCTTTCCCTAGTGCCAGACATCGTGCGCCGCGATCGATTGGTTTTCAAGTGCGGCGAGGCTCAGGCCCTGAACTCGTCGGCCTGCTGCCGCCGATCGAAAGCCCGCAGGCCGAAGAAGCCGGCGACAAAACCGCCAATATGAGCCTCCCAGGCGATCTGGCTGTCGATGCCGGGCGCGAAGGCAACGAGGCCGGTGGCGAGATTGATCACCATCCAGATGGCAAGAAAAGTCACAACGCCGCGCGAGCGGAACACCGCCGCCATCGGCAGCGGCGCGCCGGCGAAGGCGGCTTTGCCGGACGAGCGGTCGGTGCGGAAGCCGAAGCGCGCGGCGGCCCCCATCATGCCGGAAATCGCCCCCGATGCGCCGACCAGCGGCGCCTCGCCGAGCGGATGCACGGCCCAGAACAGCACCACGGCCGCCAGCCCGGTCGCGGCGAAGAACAGGCTGAAACGAAGCGCGCCGAAGCGGTTCGCCAGTGGTGAGCCGAAAGCCGCCAGCCACACCATGTTGACGGCCAGATGAGCAAAGCCGCCATGCAGGAAGGCATAGGTGAAAGGCCGGGAAAACAGGAACCAGTCGAAGCCATATTGGCCAGTATAAAGAACTGGAATGAAGGCCGCATCGTACAACAATGTCAGCAACTGGCTTTGGCTAAGCACGTATTCCTGGATGAGATAGAGGACGACGCAGATGCCGATCACCGCCAGCACAACGGGCGGCATGTTGAACACCGGCTCGCGGCGCGGCTCCGGCTCACGGCCGACAGGTCCGCCCTCGCCCTGTTCGATTTCCGAGGGGCTTGCTGGTTCGCTCATATGGCTCGCACTCAGTCGCTGGTTTCGACTTCGCGAGCATGTAGATCACGGTCACCCGATTCACAAAGGGCGAATCGCCCCACGCAAATCAAAACGGCGCGAATCAAAATTGGCGCGAATCAAAAAGAAGCCGTCCAAGGTTGCCCTTGAACGGCTGGTCGAGCCCCCATGCTCCCCCAAACTCTTGACTGAAATGCTGCCGATCGCTGCGAAACGACCGCTTCTAGGAGTGGTTTTAACGTGCCACGGGCCTGGGCGGAGCGCAACGTAAACCACTTGTTAACCTTAACGGCCCCGACCCGTGAACAAGTGTTAACGATGCTGGCACGCATCCTGCTCCGCAACGCATGTAGGTCCTCGGAGGGCGCCCTTCTGTTCACCGATGGGACATCAGACGACAGATTGCGCGGAGCAGCATAACATGAACCAGAACGGATCGATCACGCTGTTCCATTATTGGAACCGGCTGCGTGACGGGCGCCCTGCCCCGAAGCGTTCGGAAGTCGAGCCGGCCGATATCAAGTCGCTGCTGGCCGACACATTCATCCTGGAAAAAGATACGCGCGGCGAAGCGGTATTCCGGCTCGCCGGCACCAGGCTTTGCGCGGTCTATGGCCGTGAACTCAAGGGGTTTTCCTTTCCCTCGCTCTGGCGCGAGAAGGACCAGCGGCTTATCTCGAAACTGATCCAGGGCGTCTTCGATCAAAAATCCGTCGTGCTCATCACCTATGAAGGTTTCAGCCGCACCGACCGTTCCAGCAAGTTCGAGCTGCTCGCCCTGCCGCTCGACGGCGGCGTCGACAATCCGCGCTGCCTCGGCGTGATAAGCGCCGCTGAAAAACCCTTCTGGCTGGGCGCGGATCCGATCGCCGACGCCCTGATCGATTCGATCCGTCTCGTCGATCCGGAGAAGGAACCGAAATTCCTCAAGAACCGGCCGGCCATCGACGTTCCCTCGCTTGTCCCGTCGGAACTCGATCCGTCCCAGACGATTTCGGCGCTCGGCCAGGCACGCCGCATCCGTCATCTGGTCGTATTCGACGGCGGGCGCGGGGAATAATCCAAAATCCTAAAGTAGCGGCGCCAGGCTTTCCCCTTTGTTAACCCGCTTCGCTGTAGCTTTCCGGCGAAGTTCCTCGCATCAACGCGCGGAATGCCAAACGGGGTGTAGGCAGTCATGAGGTCAGCGGCGGTCGACACCGCGCCGTCCCAAGCTGAAAGGCGCAACTTTCAGCGCGTCCGCGTGAAAATCTATGGACGCTTCATGCTGGAGGATCGCACCGAACATCCGTGTCAGGTGGTCGACATGTCGCCGGGCAATGTAGCGCTTCGCACCGAGCGCATCGGCATGCCGGGCGAGAAAGTCATCGCCTATATCGATCACATCGGCCGCATCGAAGGCGTCGTCACCCGTATCCTGCAGGACGGTTTCGCGATGACGGTCATCGCGTCGGAACGCAAGAAGGACAAGCTTGCAGCGCAATTGACCTGGCTTGCCAACAAGCACGAGCTCGATCTGCCGGAAGACCGCCGCCACGAACGCGTGGCGCCGCGCAATCCGACCAGCGTGCTTCAGCTCGGCGACGGGCGCCAGTACCAGTGCCGCATCATCGACCTGTCGCTTTCGGGCGCCGCGGTCGAGATCGACGTCAAGCCGGCAATCGGCATCCAAGTCATGCTGGGCACCATGCGCGGCCAGGTGGTGCGCCATTTCGAGGACGGCATCGCCATCGAGTTCGCGGTCATCCAGCGGCCGGAAACGCTCGATTCCGAATTCAACGCATCCGGCACCTGACAAACAGCGCACATTCCCGCAATCGACCGGCCCATTTCGGCCGGTTTTTTTGTTGGAGCGCCGGTCAACGCAGCCTGCCACCGATGCCGCGCCAAGGCGCCGCGCCGATGTGATCCCGGCGAAAACCACCTCAACAATTTTATACTGAAATGATTCAAATTTTATGTTTATTCTACGGGCGTTTTACTTAATGTCTACTTCGAGCCTTTGCGTCGAATAAATCCAATCGTGTCATTGTCTCCTCAAACGGGGAGACTGGACGATGAAGAAGACGAGGGGCAAGCTGTTGCTCTTGGCAATGGCGACGCAGCTTACCGCCTGGGGAACAGCGTATGCAGCGGGACCTGCCTTCATGCACACCGGCAGCCGCACCACACAGCCGGTCGGCCATTACGAGTTCTGCCAGAAAATTCCGCAGGAATGCAATCAGCGGACGCCGAAGCAGGCGCCGATCGAACTGACCCGCAAGCTGTGGGCGAAGATCGTGAGCATCAACAATTCGGTCAACAGCAGGATCGCGCCGCGCACCGATATGGAACTGTGGGGCAAGGAAGAGGTCTGGTCCTATTCCAACAGCGAATTCGGCGACTGCGAGGACTATGCGCTGGAAAAGCGCCGCGCGTTGATGAACATCGGCGTTCCGGCCGGCGACCTCTTGATGACGGTTGCGCGCCAGCCGAACGGAGACGGCCACGCGGTGCTGACCGTGCGCACCAGCCTCGGAGAGTTCATCCTCGACAATCTCGAAACCAGGGTGCTGTCCTGGACCAACACCGACTACACCTATCTGAAGCGCCAATCGAGCCAGAATTCTGGCGCTTGGGTAACGATCAACGACGGCCGCTCCGGCGCGGTTGCCAGCGTCCGCTAAGGACGCGACGCAAAAGCCCGGTCGAGCCCCACCTCCCCGTCCCCAACGACCGGGTTTAGGAGCCGGCCCCGTCCCCGGGCCGGCTCCACTTTTTTGAAGCGGCACGCTGTCCCGGAAGCCCCGCGCGTTTTTGCGCGACATGCATTTGCGACGGCCGCGCCAGATAGCGTCCGCACTCTAAAGCGCGTCGCGTTTGAGCGGCCTCATGCGACGCGCTTTAGGTCGTTGTTTCGCATTTAGGGGCGAGCCTCCAGCACCATGTTGAACGGCGTCTCGGCGGCGCGACGGAAGCGCTTGAAGCCACCGCCGGTCACCACCTTGCGCAACCTCGCCTCGCCGGCCTGGGCGCCAAGCCCAAGCCAGACTTCCTGCGACAGCGAGGCGGGCGTGCACACGAATGTGGGCATTCTTCCGGGCCTCTATTTGCCGGCCTCGTTTTTCCGGATCGACGCGGAAATCGGGAGACAATACCGGCAATCGCCGACGAGGCGGCCGGCCTCGCAGACCATCTCATCAAAAGGCGAGTCGGCTAGTTGTAGAGACGCTTGCAGTTCTCTAACGCTGCACCTCAGAATGTCAGCGACGTGGTCAGATCGTGGCCTCCCCTCCCGCCGGTAGCCGGGACGACGCACGTACCGCGTACAGCGTCCTTGATACACCGGATTGATCCCCTAGTTACTCTCCGTGGGCGGTTAGTCGCGAGGTTTGCCTGGGGGCGGCGGCGGTTGCGCTTTTCTGACTGCATGGCGCGGAAAGACGGTTCGACCGACGCACTTTATGGAGGTGGTCGTGCGTCAATCCTCTGAATCCAGCTGGGCATATTTCGTATTCGTTTGCTCGATCGCGGTAGCTTGCGCAGGAGCTACCGCCGGCGGCGAGCGCGGCGGAGGCAAAAGCGGTGGCAACCATGGTGGCGGAGGCAATAGCGCTGCCAGCCAGGGTGGCGGAGGCAATAGCGCTGCCAGCCATCACGGTGAAGGCCGCAAAGACGGCGCGCACAAAGGACCCAGCGGCTCCAGCAGCAGGTCACCGGTGGATGACGATGGGACCAGCACCACTGCAACGGCGGCAGTTGCGGCAACCACGGCCGCCACTGCCGTCAGTGTCGCCCGGTCCGCAAGTGGACGGTCGCTCGACCTTCCGTCCAGCCTTCAGCCTCCTGGTGACGTCGACAGTCCAGCAACGGTCAGTCCAATCAAGGCGCTGCCGGGCGTCCCGGATGAAGTCGTTCGCGCCTGCCATGACGCAATCGAGTCAGCCGCCGCCCCGTTTGGCGCGACCAGTGTGCGCGTCAGCAGCGCAGGTTCCATGCGTCGGTTGACCCCGGATACGATCTCAGCTCCCGTCGAGGTCAGCATCGACTATGGACGGCAAGGCAACGTGGAGACGCGGCAGGCGCCGATCAAATGCGAATTGAATGCTACAGGCAGTGTGATCGGGCTGACATAGCGTATCGCGCAGAACTACTCGCCGACGAGAGCAGAATGAATTCGAATGGGGTGATTCGATTCATCCTAGTCTACTCTCGCAATACACACGTGTCGCAATGATCTCAAAGAGCTTGGGCCTTCAACAGGAGGACCGCGCAGTCGTTTTGGAAATCACTCCAATGTCGCCTGTCTTGGCCTGAGGGGATAGGGAAGTGTGAGAGAACGCACCCCCGCAATCCGCGCCGGGTCGCGAGCCTTGCTGCGTGCAGTCTTCTGGCTGACAGCCTTCACCCCGCCGGCAGCGGCGGCTGCGCGGCCAGCGCGCCGCTTCAGCGGCGGCTCAATCTTGGCGCTGCGACGCTCAGCCCTGAGCCTGTCATTGTCCGCGCGCGCGGCGGCCAGGTCGCGGGAAAGAGAAACAGTGACGTCACGTTGCTTGTCCAAAGCCTCCTTCAGCTTGGCGACCTGTAGCAAAAGTGCTCGGGCGGCGTCGCGCTCGAGGCGAGCTTTATCGAGGTCCTCATGGGTCGAGACTGCCGCAGCGCGTTCTCGTGCCAGAGCATGCGCCGTCTCGGTTGCAGTCTGCTCCACTCGTTCTCTCGCTGCGACTGCTCTGGCTCGTTCCTGGTCAGCCGCGTCGCGCTCGATGCGAGTTTTTTTCAGCTCCTCCCCCGTCGAGACTGCTGCAGCGCGTTCTCTTGCCAGAGCCTGCGATGTCTCGGTTGCAGTCTGCTCGGCACGCTTTCTCGCTGAGACTGCCCTGGCTCGTTCCTGTTCAGCCGCGTCGCGCTCGAGGCGAGCTTTTTTCAGCTCCTCACGCGTCGACGCTGCTGCCGCCTGTTGTCGCGCCAGCGCCCGCTCCGTCTCGGCTGCCGTCTGCTCCACTCGTTCTCTCGCTGTGACGGCACCGGTCAATTCCTGCTCAGCCGCGTCCGCGCGCTCCATGAGCGCAGCATTGGACAGTTTCACTTTGGAGAGCTCGCCACGAAGTTCGTCTGACTTTCGGCGTTCGTCATCGAGCATTCCGCTCGCTTGCGCCAGCGAAGCCTTGGCCTTGGCGCGATCCTCGGCGGCCTCGGTCTCAAGCCGCTCAATTTGCGCCTGCGCTCGCGATAGATCGCGCGCCACCCATTCGGCTCGCTGACGCTCCAGGTGAGCAGCGGGCATCTCCGTAAAGACATAGTTGGTGGCCTCGCTCAGCATCGTACGGGCATCTCCCGCAAGGCGCCGCAATGCGTCAGCTGTACGGGCTGCCGCGAGCTCGTTGCGCAATTGCTCCTGGCGTGCGTTGGCGGCGGCTGCCATGCTTGTCCTCAGCGCGTCGATCTCCTTGCGCGATTCGAGCAGCGCTCGCTGCAGAGCGGCGCTCCTGGCGCGCTCACCTCCCGCCGCCCGGCGCTCCTGGCCGTCCAATTCCTTCGCTGCGGCTGCCTGAGCACCAGCTGCTCCGACTTGCGCCCGGGCAGCCGTGAGATCCGGGCTGAGCAATTCGACACTCGTGCGCTCGTCTCCCTGGGCTGGCCTACGCACATCCAATGCAGCACTCGCCGGAAGCTCGAAGGATCGCGAAAGCTCCGGATTGACGTTGCCCTGGACCAGCGAAATGGCGGGGGCGCTTTCGACCCAGTTTTGTCTCGTCATCGCATAGCTAAGCGGCACGGCCAGACAGATTGCTGCGACGCCAAAGCGGGGCACAAGACCGATCGGCCTGCGAATGCGAGGAGGTGAGGCCGTCGCTGTGGTGGGGTCGGGATTCTCCGCGAGGGCGAGTTGTGTTGGCATACGGCTCAGAGCCGTCAATACTGGACTAGTTAGGGCGGCAAGATTTGCCGCCACCTGCCTATGAACATAGCCAGCGATTTCCCTGATCGATGTCGCAAGTCGGCCGGATTGCGCTATGTTCGTCGCGGAAGCGAAAGCGTTGGTCCGGGTCACAGACGAGCTCTCGCAATCTTCGGAGATCACGTCGAAATACTCGATTCGCACCCCGAACCGAAGGCAATTGGCATCCTGACGCCGAATATCCAGGTCTGCCGCGTCTGAGGGCACGGCAACCTGAGAAGAAGAAGAAGCAGACTCGGTTGCAAGGTCGACCGGGATTTCCCAATCCCAAGACACCTCCTCCTCGGGGAGGTCAGATCCGCGTTCGCTCACATCTGATTTGAGGCGACGCCGTTGCACCCCGATAAGGATACGCCTTAGCACAAGATAGAGGCCCATCGAGGCAAATGCTGCTATCCCGCCCAGGACGGCGAGATCTGCGCTGTTTGCGTAAATTTCGGCAAGATGATTTGGCATTGCCGTGCCTGTGCGGTTTTGGGTGTAATCTTAAGATCGTGAAGCGTTGTTGGCCCCTCGCCTTGGTGCTGGCTAAAGCCTTTGGTCGCGTTCGAAGCTGTCACTTGCTTCGAGGTCCCTCCAGTGCTCGAATTGTTGTTGCATGGCGGAGCGGCGGTCGCGCGTTGATAGGCGTGCCGGCGCAGATGACTTTTGTTTGAAACGAAACTTGACAGGCCATGGCCGCCGATTGTCGGCCGCCAAGGGCGCACAGGCTCTGAAAAGCCGACTTGCACCTCTGCATCTCAACGTCCCGAGAGTTCTCCCACGGTAGCGCACCATCCCACCATTTCCGGCTCTGGACGGTCCGGCTAAGCTTTAAGCTAGGTCACAGGCTTCCACGGTCAACCGTCACCTTATAGTTAGCATCCATCGGCAGTACGTCGGCCATCTGGTGCCGAAGCCGTTTGCCTCGCTTCACGCTGACACGGCGTTAATCGGGCAGGCCCGCCTTGCGAAGTCCTTCGATATATCTGCTGCGATCGTCCGGTCGACAAAACGGCGGCAGCACCTCAGCGAGATTCGAAAGCCGCAACGTAGGGTCGAGTTCGCGCAGGCGGGCCATCATCTTCTCGGCTTCCGAAAGCCGACCGGCCAAGACGTAACTTGCCGTCGCCACACGCGTCGCACTCGCGTAGTTTGGTTGCGAGCGCAAAGACCTTTTCGCCCACTCAGCAGCATCGTTGTAGCGCCCGGCACAAAAGTGAGCGAGTGCGGTGCAAAATTCCCAAACAAAAAAGCGAGGATCGAACGGACTGAGGCGCATTGCCTGCGCGGCGCGCTCGACGGCGTTCTCCGGCTCACCTAAGCACGCTTGAACCCAGGCGCTGTAACCCCACGCCGCAGCCAAGTTCGGGTTCAGGCCAAGCGCGCGTTCGATGTACGCCGCGCTTTCCTCCACATCGCCGCCTACATAGCCGAGCACGTATCCGCCGTACGAAAGGGCAATTGCATCGTCCCATCCAAATTCGATCGCTCTCTTTGCCAGTCGGGTCGCCTCGGCAGTCTCTTCTAGGCGATCGATCATCCAGCGGTTGCTCTTTCGCGCCGCATAGCAGCGCGCCGCCCGGGCATAGGCGGCAGCGAACACCGGGTCACAGCCGATCGCCTTCATGAAGAACCGCAGAGCGTCATCCATGGTTTCCTTGGTGTTGACCGCTCGGTCGTGGGACGCCAACCCGCGCAGATAATAGTCGTAGGCGTCGAGGTCCTCAGTCGGCTTGCGCTTGGCGCGCTCAATTTCGGCCTCCTCGACCTTTGGGGTGATCGCGCCGACGATGCTCGAGGCGATCTGGTCCTGAAAATCGAAAACCTCGGCTAGAGTACCTTCAAAACGGTCAGCCCACAGGTGGAGGCCGCTCGAAGCGTCGAGAAGTTGTCCGGTGATGCGCAGGCGCTCACCCGCTTTCCGCACACTTCCCTCGACCACATAGCGCACGCCCAGTTCACGCCCGACCTGCTTTATGTCTATCGACGTCCCTTGGAGGTAAAACTCGAATTCCGTGCGACTACGAACAGGGCACGAAAGTGAGCCAGGGCGGTGACGATGTCCTCCACCATTCCGTCGGCGAAATATTCCTGCTCGATATCACCGCTTAGATTCTGAAACGGCAGCACCGCAATTGACGGCTGGTCGCCGTGTCTCGTTAGGACTGCCAGCACCTGTGCCGGCGCCGCGACGCCAGAGCTTGGCCCCGGCTGCTGATCCCCAGGTCGTTCGCGGGACTGCAGAGAAGCCGCCAGCGAGCTTGTCTGCGCCTCCGGCTCAGCATCCAGCTGCTTTTTCAGGGCAGTCCGACAAAGTTCGAACTGGCGCAAGGCGGCGTTTTCGTGGCCGCGATGCGCGTGGATCCGGATCAGCGCCCGATGGGCGGCCTCCGCGGTAGGATCTGAGGCGAGCAATCTCTCGGCGAGCCCTTCGCAGGCCGTCTCTTCCGCTGAGCCGGGTATCGGCAGCGCGAGGCTCAGCCGATCGACCAACTGCAGGGCCTTGCACTGATACCTGTCCAGATAGGGTCCAAACCACTCATCCAGTTCCTCAGGAATGGCTTCCCCCGCAAGCACCCCACCGCGGTAGAGGTCGGCGGCGACGGCGAGATCGGCCGCCCCGCCCTGCTCCAGTTTCCGGTCGAAGATCGAAATGTCCGCGTCATCCCGACCGGCAATCAGCGCGATGGCTTCCTGATCCCCATCGATGTAGAGGGTGGCATCCTTGCTGGTCGGGAACGAGCGCCGGATGTCGACCAGCGCTTGCCGCAAACTATTGCGGGCCTGGCCATTGCTTCGTCCCGGCCAAAAGGCCTCGGAAAGCTGCTCGCGACGATGGCCGCGGTGGCCCGCCAGCACCAGGGCAGCAAAAAGAAGCGAAGTCTTGCGCGTGGCGAAACGGACGGGCCGGCGCTCCGGCGAAGTAACCTCGAGGCCGCCCAGCAACCTGATGCGCACAGATGGTCTCCAGACTTTGACCGCCGCGGCGGAATACATTTCGGAGGATAGTTTTAACACCGATTTAACGGCAGCTCGTCGGGCTTTTCGGTTTTTTTCACGCACAGCCGAACAGCCCGAAAACACCCGCATGGCACGCTCTCATCCGCAAATCTCGAAATGGGAGACTAAAAATGGCTGACACGCAAACTCGCGCCGCCCGCACGTCGAAAAGACATCTGTTTGGACCCAGCCTGAAAAGCGTAACAATGATGATCGCCGATTTCAGGGGGTGGCGACGGACCGTCGCAAGACGCAGGGCACTAGCCGACTTGATGGCCGATCAGCTGAACGACATCGGTCATCCGGAGGCCCATCGACCCGCACTCGACATCAAGGCAGGTCTGATCACGAACTTGATGTCGATGCGATAAGTTCGGCGTACGGCTGCGCAAAGCTATCGACCTGCTCTCCAATCGCAACCCGCCCATGGGGCTTTCAGGCAGCGGCGGATGGGAGCAATATGGCGGCCAATTCAACCTCCGGATCGCTGCGATGTTGGAAATCCCGGAAGATCGATGCGAGCGCCACCGCCTGTTCAAGGCCATCGATGACGCGTTCAAGGCGGGCGACTTCGAGGCCCTCGGTGTGGCTCTCGGCGGCTCACCCGGCTGGTTCGACGAGCAGATGCCCTTTGAACTCGGCCTTGGGCATCCACTGGAGTATGCGATCTATTGGAGCCCCGCCGCTTTCATCTCGATCTTACTGGATGCGGGCTCGGACTCGAACTATCACCACCACGGCGGTTTTCCGGCAATCATTGCGGCACTCTCCGCCGACCGGGCTGACAGACTGGAAATAGTCCGAACCCTGATCGATGGGGGCGCAGACCTCAACATGCGGGGCGTAAACGACTGGACGCCGCTTCACTATGCGGTCGCCATCCGTAGCGTCGATGCCATCCGCCTGCTGTTGGCGGCGGGCGCCGACCCATCGCTCGAAACCCGCATCGACGACTATACGACAGCCCTTGAGGACGCCCACAATGCCGGCTTTGAAGCCGGCGCTTCGTTGCTGTGCGATGCAATGACCAGGCGTGGCTCCAATGGACGGTGAGTTGGGCGACGATGCCGGTGAACCATATAGCCGAAGATTTGACCAAGGCTGGCCTCAGGTCTTCGTCAGCCCCGCCTTGAAGCGTTTGCCGTTGGCGACGTAGTGCGCGGCCGAAGCGCGCAGGCTTGCCACCGCGGCATCGTCCAGTGTTCGCACAAAACGGGCGGGCGAGCCGATGATCAGCGAATTATCGGGGAATTCCTTGCCTTCGGTGACGAGGGCGCCGGCGCCGACCAGCGAATTCCTGCCGATCTTCGCGCCGTTCAGCACGATGGCGCCCATGCCGATCAGGCTGTTGTCGCCGATCGTGCAGCCATGCAGCAAGGCGCGATGGCCAATCGTGCAGCCTTGCCCGATGGTCAGGGGAAAACCGACATCTGTATGCATGACCGTGTGTTCCTGCACATTGGTATCGGCGCCGATGATGATCGGCTCGTCGTCGCCGCGGATGACGACGCCGAACCAGAAGCCCGCGTTGCGGCCGATCTGTATGTCGCCGATCAGGGTAGCGTCGGGCGCGATCCAGTTGCTGTCGGCGTCCTCGAAACCGGGGGCTTTTCCGTCGATCGCATAGAGCGGCATGTTTCTCCTCCGAATCGTCTCAGGCTGAAAGATCGGTCGACCCTAGGTGAGTGCCTGCCTGGGATGCAATGTCGATCAGCACGACGCCCAACGCCAAAGATCGTCGCCGTGCAACCGCAAGAGATCAGCGCCGTCAGGCAACACTAAAAGCAACAAGTGTGTGTCCAACCGGACCCATCTTCACCTTCCATTTACCATGAAATCGCACAGTCGTGTTTCGACAGGCGTGCCGCAAGAGCCGTGCCACGCGATAATCGGGGATCGCGATGAAGCAGGCAGCCACCGCCAACGGTCCGCAACTCACCGTCGTCGATTCCAAGCTGATGAAGCGGGTGTTCTACGTGTTCGCTGCGCTGGCAGTGCTTTCGATGACGATCAGCCTTGGCGGCAAATGGTTGGGCCGCTCAATCGCCATGGCCGGATATACCGACGACACGACAGTCCACGAGGTGGTGATCGGCAACAACGTCATCGCCGTGCCGGCCAATGTCATCCGCTTCGACCAGGCGCGGCGCGACGGCATCGCCTCGCGCCTCGACCTCTATCTGCGTTATCCCGAAATGGACGGCTACAGCGAGGCGGCCCGCGACGATTTCAACCACACTGGACCCAGCAAGAGCATCATCTTTCTGTCGTTCGAACGACAGGTCATGTCGCGAGACATGAGCGGCCGCTTCGCGCCGATCTACAGCGCCCTGATTGTCGAACCCGGCACGCCGGTCCGGGCGGCACGACGCTTTACGGCTTCAATGAAAAATCGGGCTATTTCAACGAGGTGCTGGTGGTCGGCAATCGCCGGGGCAAGCACCCGTTCGTGGCCCGCTGCCTGAGCGGCCCAAGTGCTGCGCAATCGCTGGCGCCCTGCGAACGCGACATTCTGGTCGGCGACAATCTCAGCCTCACCTACCGCTTTCCCATGGAATTTCTGGGCGACTGGCAGGCGCTCGACGCAGCCATCGCCGCCAAGGCTGCGCGTATGCTGAAGGCCGGGCATTAGGATGATGATGAAGCGAACTGTGCGAAAATCTGCTCAGTGACTTTTGATCGCGCAGCAGCGCAGAAATTTGCGCGACGTCGGCGGGACAGCACCCCCCAGCACCCCCCTCTGCCCTACGGGCATCTCCCCCTCAAGGGGGGAGATTGGCTATTCGTTCTTCTTTCGCCAATCGCCAACGTTGAAGAAGAGGGTGCGGCGAGCAAGCTGGCTCAAGGTCGGCCGGCACCGATCGCCTCCCGGCTCAGGCGAGGTCGATGTCGAGGATCGCCATCGAGAAATTATAGTCGCCGTCGTCCTCGTCCTTGAAGACGATGCCGAGGAATTCGTCGCCGACGTAGACCTCGGCCGAATCGTCCTTGCGCGGCCGCGCCTTCACTTCAAGCTTAGGGTTCTGGAAGACGCGCTTGAAATAGGCGTCCAGCTTTCTGATTTCGTCCGGCTTCAAAAGTCTTCTCCGATCGTCGGTCTTGCTCGTTTGAGCGCGCTTCTGGCACGTCGACAATGGCGATGTAAAGGCAAGCCGGCGAGAGAGACAGGGCAATCGCTTGAGGTTTGCGCTGCCCCTCATTGCCCTGCCGGGCATTTCTCCCCGTATAGTGAGGGGAGAAAGACGCCTTTGCAAAGGGCCCCTGCCCGAGCGCTCAAATATCGAAGCTGACGACGTGGTCCATCGACTGCGACGGCAAAAGCTGGTCCATCTGCCGCGAGGGCCGGTCGCAGCCGGTCTCGCCGACGACGCGGGCCGGCACGCCGGCAACCGTCTTGTTGTGCGGCACCGGCGACAGCACCACCGAGCCTGCCGCGATCTTGGAGCAATGGCCGACTTCGATGTTGCCGAGGATCTTGGCGCCGGCGCCGATCAGCACGCCGTAGCGGATTTTAGGATGGCGGTCGCCGCCGGCTTTGCCGGTGCCGCCCAGCGTCACGCCGTGCAGGATCGACACGTCGTCCTCGATCACCGCCGTCTGGCCGACGACGAGGCCGGTGGCGTGGTCGAGGAAGATGCCCTTGCCGATGCGGGCGGCCGGGTTGATGTCGGTCTGGAACACCGAGGACGACCGGCTCTGCAGGTAGAGCGCGAAATCCTGGCGGCCCTGGTTCCACAGCCAATGCGCCAGGCGGTGCGTCTGGATGGCATGAAAACCCTTGAAATAGAGCACCGGCATGATGAAGCGGTCGCAGGCCGGATCGCGGTCGTAATAGGCCTGGATGTCGACACGCACCGTCGACGACCAGTCGTTGTCGTCGGCTGCCATCGCCTTGAATGTCTGGCGGATGAGATCGGAACCGATATCCTGATGGGCGAGCCGCTCGGCCAGCCGATGGATGACCGCCTCCTCCAGGCTTTCCTGGTTGAGGATGGTCGAATAGAGGAACGCCGCCAGCAGCGGATCGCGGTTGACCGCCTCCATCGCTTCGTCGCGGATCGAGCGCCAGATCGGGTCGATCGGCTTCACCATGGTCGGGCGGGCAATCGTAACGCTGTTCATCAATGGTCTCCGGCCTAATGTCTCCGGCTTGGCACCAAAACCGCTGCGCAGCTTTGCGCGACATGCTCTATAAGCCAGATCATAGCACGGTTGAACTCAATTTTCCTTAGTGCTTTGTCAAATGGATTTGGTTCACGGAAATTCAAGCGGCGATGGAAAACCAAGCCTTGATCGACGAGCCGCTGAAGCGCGAGCTTTCCGCGCTCTATGAGGCGGAGGGTCGTCACTATCACAACCTCGGCCATATCGAGGCGATGCTGGCGATGGCCGGCCACTATCGGGCATCGTTGCACGACCCCGAGGCGGTCGAGGCGGCGATCTGGTTCCACGACGCCATCTATGACAGCCGGGCCAAGGACAACGAGGCGAGGAGTGCCGCCCTTGCGGAGAAAAAGCTGGCCGGCCGCACCGATGAACAGCGCCTTGGCCGCATCACGGCGATGATATCAGCCACCGCCACGCATGAGTTGCCGCGGTCTGACGACGAGAATGCCGCCCGCGACGCAGCGCTGTTCCTCGATATGGACCTGGCGATCCTGGGGGCGCCGCCTGATGCGTTCGACGCCTATGAACAGGCGGTGCACCGCGAATATGGCTGGGTGGAAGAGCCGATGTGGCGCGCCGGCCGCAGTGCGGTTCTGAAGAGTTTCCTCGCCCGCCCGCACATCTTCCACACCGAGGAGTTCCGGCAGCGGTTCGAGGCTCAGGCTCGGCAAAACATGGCGCGTTCGCTCGAAGCGCTCGGGGCGTGAGCGCTGCTGCTGCACCTTTGATGCCGGCGCGAAGGATCGCTACGGATCGGCTTTGTCCTGAGCCGCTGCATCCTTCGGGCCTTGGGTCAACCCAACTCAACCACCGATTTACTCACAGCGGATTTTCGGCATAAAACTCCAGCACCCGCTGCTTGAAGGACTTGTCGCCGACGGCCAGCATGTGGTCGCGGCCCTCGATATGGAAAGCCCTGGCGTTCGGCATCAAGGCGGCCAGTTCGTCGGGCGAACCGCCGATATCGTCCTTGGTGCCGACGGCAATCAACGTCGGCTGGGCAATGCGCGCAATGTCGGCCTCGGCCAGCAATTCCCGTGAAGTGGCAATGCAGGCGGCCAGCGCCCGACGGTCGCTGCGGGTCTGGTCGGCGAAGGCGCGAAACGAGCGGCCGCGCGGATGGCTGGTGGCATCGGGATCGTCGGCCAGAAGGGCGGCGGCGATCGGATCCCAGTCGCCGACGCCGTCGACCATGCCGATGCCGAGACCGCCGAAGACCAGCGTCGCCACCATGTCAGGATCGGAAAGCGCCAGGAAGGCGGAAATCCGCGCGCCCATCGAGTAGCCGATGACATGGGCGCGTTCGATGCCGAGATGGTTCAGCAACGCTGCCCCGTCGGAAGCCATTCGTGCGGGCGTATAGTCTGCCTCCTGATAGCTCTTCGACGAGGCGCCGTGGCCGCGATTGTCGAAGGCGATGGCGCGGTAGCCGGCATCGTTCAGCGCCTTGAACCAGCCGGGCGACACCCAGTTGACGTAATGGGTCGAGGCAAAGCCATGGATCATGAGCACCGGATCGCCCTGCCCCGATGCCGGCTGGCGGTCAAGGAAGGCAAGGTCAAAACCGTCATGGGGGAAAAACTGCATCTGCGATGGATCCTGCGCGTTCAGTTGCGCGCAGTGCCGATTGCCGGGTGACGCAACAGGTCGCCGTCCTCGATGCCGCTCCTGGCGGCGGTGCCCGCCTTGAGCTCGAGCACGAAGCGAACCGGCTCGCCGGGCGAGATCATCGCCTCGGATTGCGGCTCGCCTTGCTTGATCGCCCGGATCCTGCCGTCCTGACCGACAAAGATCAGGTCGAGCGGCATCGGCGTGTTCTTCATCCAGAAGCTGACATCCCGAGCCTCCTCGAACACGAACAGCATGCCATGGTCGTCGGCCATCTCCTCGCGAAACATCAAGCCGGCCTCGCGCTCGGCCGAGGTGTCGGCGATTTCGACGGAGAAAGAGCGTTCGCCGCCCTTCGTCACCGCGACCAGCGGCTGCGGGTCGACGGCAAGGATCATCGCCCGGCTGTCTGCCGAAGCCGGTCGCTGCGAATGGAAGAAAGCGCCTGCGGCGATGACAAAGGCGATCGCGGCGCAGACTACGCCCGTTGTCAGCCAGTTCCTGTAAGTCATTCAGACTCCTCGGCCATCGTCCTAGGTATGTTGAAATTCAGGTGGTTCCAGCCTGTATATAGTTCCCTGCGCTTGCGACCCACCAATTGTTGATCTCAGCGCTGCCCCTCATCGCCCTGCCGGGCACTTCTCTCCGTATAGTGACGGGGAGAAGGGGCTGGCCGCAACGGTGGCATACATTTCTACAACGGCCGGAAATTGGCGAAATCATTGATGACAGCGCCCCTCTCCCCGTCACTATACGGGGAGAGGATGCCGGCAGGCAGGTGAGGGGCAGCGCAAACGTTCGAAAAGATCTGAGTAAGGCCTGAATATCAACGCACCCTAATGCGAGACGGGCAAGGTACCCATATCCGGGTGAATTTCGGCAGCCATAAGGCCTTTGTCGCCGCGCCCGAAGCGGACCAGCACGACCTGCCCCGGCCTGAGCTCGGTAATGCCGTAACGGCGCAGCGTCTCCATGTGGACAAAAATGTCCTCGGTGCCCTCGCCCCGGGTCAGGAAACCGAAGCCCTTGGTGCGGTTGAACCATTTCACCAGCGCCCGTTCGAGGCCGCTTTCCGGCGTCACCGAGACGTGGGTGCGCTGCTCCTGCATCTCCGCCGGATGGGTCGCCGTGGTGAGATCCATGGAGAGCACGCGGAACGCCTGCAATCCGCGCTCACCTTGCTTGACCAGGCAGACGACGCGCGCACCTTCCAAGGCGGTCTGGAAACCGTCTTTTCGAAGACAAGTCACATGGAGGAGAATATCGCCGGAAGAGCCGTCATCGGGAAGAATGAAACCGTAACCCTTGGCCACGTCGAACCATTTGATAGCGCCCGCAATCTCGACAAGACCGGCCGTGTCGCCGCTCTCGTCTCTTTGCAAGGCGTCGTGACCGGTTCCGTCCCGCCCCATGAAAGAGGCTTTTTCCCCCATAACAACGCCCCCCTTTTTCCAAGAATACCGCAACTGATTCTTGACGTTAGATTAACACTTCCGTTTCAGGTGTGTGCAAGACCTGAGCTGCGTTTTTTCACGGTTCATTGCGGGAATACCGGATTTGTTGTTTGCCGGCAGGAACGGCTATCGGGAATTGCCCTTTGGCCGGGTGGCCCCTATGTTCCGCCGCAAAGCAACATTTCGAGGAAAATCACATGCGCTATCTCCACACCATGGTCCGTGTCGCCGACATCGATGCCTCGCTCGATTTCTACTGCAACAAGCTTGGCCTCAAGGAAGTGCGCCGCCACGAAAACGAACAGGGGCGCTACACGCTGATCTTCCTCGCAGCGGACGAAGACGAGCAAAGCGGCATCACCGACAAGGCGCCGCTGATCGAGCTCACCTACAATTGGGATCCGGAAGACTACAAGGGCGGCCGCAATTTCGGCCACCTCGCCTACGAGGTCGACGACATCTACGCCACCTGCCAGCAGCTGATGGACAAGGGCGTCACCATCAACCGGCCGCCGCGCGACGGCAACATGGCCTTCGTCAAATCGCCGGACGGCATCTCGATCGAGCTTTTGCAGAAAGGCCCGGCCAAGGCCAAGGCCGAGCCCTGGGCGTCGATGCCCAATACCGGAAGCTGGTAACGGGCCGCATTGGGGAAGAATTCATTCATGCCGACCAGCCATGCCGATGTCGTCACTGAACATGCGAGCCGCTATCTGCAGCAGCTCTGCAAGCACTGGGCGCACAAGTTTCCCGTCGAGTTCGATCCGAACCACGGCACGATCGATCTCTCACTGGGCCGCACGGTTCTCGATGCCGACCCGGCAGCGCTGCATATCGCGGTGACCGCTGACGAAGCCGGCTCGCTGGAGCGGCTGGAGACGGTCGTCGCCGACCACATCAAACGCTTCGCTTTTCGCGAAGAGCTGACCTTCGACTGGAGAAAGGCTTCGGCAGCGTAGGCGACTACGCTCCGCCATTGCGGCCGGCCATCGCCAGCAGCATCAGCACCGTGCGCCAGTTGCGCGCGGTGGCGGGCACTTTCAGCGTGCGAGGGATGAGGTTGGCAAATACCGATTTGCCGAGGCCTTCCGGTGCGTGCAGGTAAAGCACGTCGCCCCTGATCTCGAACCGTTCGGGACCGGTGCATTTTTCGGCCAGCCGCGCGACCTCGTCGGCGGTCGGCGGGCGCTCCAGCACATAGGCGTGAAGCTTCGTCGGTTCCCCGGCGACTTCTGGATAGGGATTTTCCGCCACCAGCCGCTCGAACCAGCCGAGATCGCGCACCATGATGCGCGAGTGAAATCCCCATTTCTTCTCGAAGGCCGCTTCCATCTGTTTGGCCAGCGTGGCCGCGTCGCCCTTTGCCGAACGGAACACGACATTGCCGCTCTGCACATAGCTGGCGACGTCGCCAAAGCCGAGTTCCTCGAAGAACGACCGCAAGTCCGCCATCTTGACGATGCGGTTGCCGCCGACATTGATGCCGGAAAACAACGCAACGAAAATCTTCGCCCGGGCACTCATATTCGGGCGCTCATATGATGAACCCGGCCAGCGTCTCGTTGTCGGTGATGTCCTGATACTGAACGCCCTCGGCCTCGAAATTGGCGTTGAGCAGCTCGAAATTGCGGCGGTCCTTGGTTTCGATGCCGATCAGCACCGAACCGAAATTGCGCGCCGATTTCTTCAGATATTCGAAGCGGGCAATGTCGTCGTCGGGACCGAGCAATTCGAGGAAGTCGCGCAGCGCGCCCGGCCGCTGCGGAAAGCGGATGATGAAGTACTTCTTCAGCCCCTCGAAGCGCAGCGCCCTTTCCTTCACGTCCGGCAGCCGCTCAAAATCGAAATTGCCGCCCGAAACCACCGCGACGATGGTCTTGCCCCTGATTTCCTTCTTCGAGAAATCCTTCAGCGCGTCGATCGCCAATGCGCCGGCCGGCTCCAGCACCACGCCTTCGACGTTCAGCATCTCGATCATCGTCGCGCAGAGCCGGTTTTCCGGGATCAGCCGCACCGCCTCGGTGGCAAACGCCCTGAGATGCCGCAACGGCTCGCGGCCGATCTCGGCCACCGCGGCGCCATCGACGAAATTGTCGACCCTGGCAAGCTTGATGCGCTTGCCGGTGGCGAGGCTCTCGCTCAGGCTTGGCGCGCCGGCCGGCTCGCAGAAGACGAAGCGCGTGTCGCGGCGCTGGTCGGCGAAATAATGCGTCACACCCGCTGCCAGTCCGCCGCCGCCGACCGGCAGCATGATGATGTCGGGCATGCGCGCGCCCGGCATCTGGCCTGATATCTCGTAGGCGACCGTCGCCTGCCCCTCGATGATGTCCTTGTGGTCGAACGGCGGCACCATGTGCGCGCCGGCGCTTTCGGTGAATTCGGAGGCGGCGCGGTAGCAGTCGTCGAAAAAGTCGCCGACCAGCCTGATCTCGACGAATTCGCCGCCGAACAGCCGCGTCTTGTCGATCTTCTGCTGCGGTGTCGTCACCGGCATGAACACCACGCCTCGCTTGCCGAAATGACGGCAGACGAAGGCAAAGCCCTGGGCATGGTTGCCGGCGGAAGCGCAGACGAACAGCTCGGCATCGTTGCCGGCGGCGAGCGCCTTGCGGAAGAAATTGAAGGCGCCCCTGATCTTGTAGGAGCGCACCGGCGACAGGTCCTCGCGCTTCAGCAGCACGCGCGCGCCGGTCTTCTTCGACAGATAGTCGTTTTCCTGCAGCGGCGTTTCCGGGAAAATCTGGCGGATCGCGGCAGCGGCGACCGCGACGCGGGAAGAGAAACTGGTCATCGAAAAAATTACCCCGGATCGTCTGTGGTGTTCGCGAAGCTAGCACACGCCGTAGGTGTTTGATCAGGGCAATCGTTCTGGCTTTCGCGCAACAGTGCGATGACTGTCGCAAGCCGCTGAGCGCATTTCGGTAGGAAACGACTTACTTCTGCCGCACTTCGGCTGTCCGGGAGGGGTCGCGGAGGTTGGATCAAGCCTTTCGGCCGGAGTGGAATTCTAGAGTTGAAGAAGATTTGCATCCTTGCCCTTGCTTTGCTCGTTGCCGGCTGTGGCGGCCGGCAGACCGAGGAACTGCTCGGCAGCGCCATGGTGTCGGCGCCGGTGACCGATATCGCCGGCAACCACAGCATCTTCATCGCCACGACGCGCAAGCGCTCCGACGATCCCAGCAAGGTTTTCGACCGTGAGCGCTCGGCCACGCTGAACTATGCCCGCGTCAACGTCACCGTGCCGGGAACCCACGAAGCCGGTCAGATCGAGCGGCGCTCGCGCGGCAAGTCGAACGACCCTGCCAAATACTTCATGGCCTCCGACGTCGTCGGCTACGACACCGCGCCGAAATTCTCCAACGCGCTCAGTGCCGACATCGCCGCGCGCGGCGGCCGCGTCATGCTTTTCGTCCATGGCTACAACACCGGCTTCGACGCCGCCGTCTACCGCGTCACCCAGATCGCCCATGATTCCGGCTACCCGGGCACGCCGGTGCTGTTTTCCTGGGCGTCGGGCGCCAAGACCCGGGACTATGTCTACGACAGGGAAAGCGCCAGTGCTGCCCGCGACCAATTGGAAGTGACGCTGAGAATGCTTTCGCAGACCGGCGCGCGGCGCATCGACATCGTCGCTCACTCGCTGGGAACCTGGGTTACCATGGAAGCGCTGCGCCAGCTCGCCATCAATGGCGACCGCGATCTCAGCGGCAAGCTCGGTGACGTCGTGCTGGCCTCGCCCGACATCGATGTCGACGTGTTCAAGAGCCAGATGCGCCGCTACGGCAAGCCGAATAAGCCATTCATCCTGCTTTTATCCGACGACGACCGGGCGCTGCGGCTCTCCGGCCTGATCGCCGGCTCGCGGCCGCGCGTCGGCGATTACAAGGACGCCGCCGACCTCGCCGACTATGGCGTGAGCGTCGTCGATCTCTCCAGCGTCAAGGGATCGGACCGCTTCAACCACACCAAATTTGCCGACAACCCCGAACTGGTGAAGATGATCGGCCAGCGGCTGCGCGAGGATGACGGATTTGCCAGCGACCGCGAGGTGACCGACCGCATCAGCCTGCTCGGGCAGTGAGGTGCGTTCGAAGACTTTTCTCGTCGTAGCGTTTGCGCTCGCGGTGACCGGCTGCGCCGGCCGCAAGACCCACGACCTTCTCAACACGACGACCGTGACGGTGCCTGCCTCCGACATCGCCGCCACGCATGAGATCTTCGTCGCCACCACCCGAAAAAAGGCGACGAAGGACCCGCGGCAGGTGTTCGACGGTGACCGTTCACCGACCACCAGTTTTGCCAGTGTCGAAGTCACCGTCCCGAAAACCCATCAGGTCGGCGCCATCGAGCGGGTCAGGGGCTCCGCCAACAGCAACCCGGCGAAGGACTTCACGGCAACCGAGGTCGAATTCTACGAAGGCGCCCCGCAATTCGCCAAGGCGGTCGGCACCGACATCGCCATGCGCGGCGACCGCGCTCTGGTTTTCGTGCACGGCTTCAACAACGGTTTCGACGATGGCATCTACCGGCTGACGCAGATCGCGCACGACACCAAATACTCCGGCACGCCGGTGCTGTTCTCATGGGCGTCGAGCGGCAAGACCACGGGCTATATCTACGACAAGGAAAGCGCCAACGCGGCGCGCGACGATCTCGAAGAGACGTTGCGGATGCTGGCCAAGACGAAGGCCAAGAGCATCGACATCATCGCTCATTCGATGGGCACCTGGGTGACGATGGAGGCGCTGCGCCAGCTTGCCATCACCGGCGACCGTGATCTCGGCGACAGGCTCGGCTATGTCATCCTGGCCTCGCCCGACATCGATGTCGATGTATTCAAGAAGCAGATGATCCGTTACGGCAAGCCCGACAAGCCTTTCGCCATCCTGCTTTCGGGCGACGATCGCGCCCTGAGGCTGTCCTCCCTGATCTCCGGCGACAAGCCGCGCGTCGGCGACTATGGCGACGCGGCCGACCTCGCCAGCTATGGCGTGTCGGTGGTCGACTTGAGCAAGACCAAAGGCGGCGACCGCCTGAACCACGCCAAATTCGCCGACAACCCATTCCTGGTGCAGCTACTCGGCGACCGGCTGCGCGCGCCGGCCGGCCTGGCATCGGACGAGGTCGATCCGGCGCAGCCGATCAACAATCTCGGCCAGGGCATCGGCAAGGCCGTCGGCTCCGTCGCCGAGATCGTCATCACCACGCCGTTCAAGGTGCTGACCATCGCCACCGGCGGATGAGGAGCGGGCACGCCCTTGGTCGTTGTTAGACGAACAGTTCGACTTTCTGGAACGTCGTCACGTCGATCAGGCCGACATCGGAAATCCTCAGTTCCGGGATGACGACCAGCGCCAGCAGCGAGTGCTGCATGTAGGCGTTGTTCAGCGAACAGCCCATCTGGCGCATTGCCTCGGTCAGCTTGTCGGCCTTGGCGGCGACGATTTCGGCGCGCTCGTCCGACATCAGGCCGGCGATCGGCATTTCGACCAGCGCCAGTTCCTTGCCCCTGGAGAACAGCACGACGCCACCGCCGACCTCGCCCAGCCGGTTGACCGCCAATGCCATGTCCTGCTTGCTGGTGCCGACGACGATGATGTGGTGCGCATCATGCGCCACGCTGGAGGCCATGGCGCAGTCGCTCATATAGCCGAAGCCGGAGACGAAGGCGTTGGTGACGCCTCCCGTGCCGCGGTGGCGCTCGACCAGCGCGATCTGGCAGACGTCGTTGCGACGGTCCATGGCGACCAGCCCGTCCTCCACCGGAAGATCGGCCTCGAGCGCCCGCGTCGGCGCCTGGTTCTCGATCACGCCGATGACCCGCACCCGAATTTCGTTGGCGCCGACAGGCGCCACGATGTCGAAATCCCCCGGTTTGAGCTTCTTGCCGAGCTTGACGGTGTTCTTTGCCGTCTTCGGATAGTCATATGCCGGAATGTCGATGTCGAGCTTGCCGCCCTTGGCCAGCCTGACGCCGCGGCCATAGACTTCGTCGATGGTCATTGCGGCCAGATCGGAGACGATCAGCAGATCGGCGAGCCGCCCCGGCGCGATCGAACCCAGCTCGCGCTCCAGCCTGAAATGCTGGGCGGTGTTGAGCGTCGCCATCTGGATCGCGGTCACCGGCTTCACCCCTTGGCTGATGGCGTGGCGGACCACCCGGTCCATATGGCCTTCATGGACGAGCGTCCCGGAATGGCTGTCGTCGGTGCACAGGATGAAGTTGCGCGGATCGAGCCCGCTCTCCGTCACCGCCTTGATCTGCGAGGCAACGTCGTACCATGCCGAGCCCAGCCTCAGCATTGCCTTCATGCCCTGGCGGACGCGGGCGATGGCGTCCTCGGCGCGCGTGCCTTCGTGGTCGTCCTCGGGGCCGCCGGCGACGTAGCCGTGGAACGGCAGGCCGAGATCGCGCGAGGCATAATGGCCGCCGACGGTCTTGCCCGCCCTCACCGTCGCGGCGATCTCGCCGGCCATCACCGGATCGTTGGCAGCGACACCGGGAAAGTTCATCACCTCGCCAAGTCCGACGATGTTTTCCCAGCCCATCGCCTCGGTCACATCGGCAACCGTCAGCTCGGCGCCGGCATGCTCCAGCCCAGGTGCCGAAGGCACGCAGGACGGCATCTGCACAAGCACGTTGATCGGCATGGCGACGGCCTCGTCATGCATCAGCCGCACACCCGGCAGGCCGAGCACATTGGCGATCTCGTGCGGGTCGATGAACATCGAGGTGGTGCCATGCGGGATGACCGCGCGGCAAAACTCCGTCACCGTCACCATGCCACTCTCGACATGCATGTGAGCGTCGCAAAGGCCCGGCACCAGATAGCGCCCGCCGGCGTCGACCACCTTGGTGCCCTGGCCGATGGCATGGCCGGCATTCGGCCCGCAATAGGCGAAACGGCCGCCGGCAATGGCAATGTCGGTGCCGGCGATGATCTCGCCGGAATGAACGTTGACCCAGCGCCCGTTGCGGATGACGAGATCGGCGGGCCTCCTGCCCATGGCGACGTCGACCAGATGCGTCGCCGCCTCGGCCCAGGGTTTTGGTTTCGTCGCACGCGCGGTCTTCGCCATGAGGAGACTCCTGTTTTCCCGACTGTGCCAAGCCGCGCGGATTTTGACCAGCGGGGAACTTGTGGGTCGTGTGCGGCTACGCGGTCTTCACCTGTCGTTGCCGGAGGCGCCGTCGGCGGCGCTGCGAGGCGCCGTCCACGACAAAATGCCTCAACCGGAAGGCGGGTCCGTTTGCGGCAAATCAGGTTGTTCGGGAGTTTCGATCAGGAAATCGGGCGCTCAAGTATCGCCCCGTTGTTCCCTGTCGCGGCAGTTGAGAAGCTCGACCAGATCGTCGGCCTCTTCGATCGGCATGTCGATCAACGGGACGCCGACCTCGACAACCGGCAGTCCCGTGAACACATCGATGATGTCCCATGTGCCTTCAGGTGTCTTCTCAATGTCATAGCGTTGAGTCATGGGGTGGAGAAAATAGCGGGTACAGGAGAAATCAGCGCGTTTACTCGGTTATCGCTCGTTTGAGCTCCGGGAATGCCTAAACGGTTCCCGCCCGGCCTGATCAAGCGCCTCAAGCAAATGGGACAAAGGTGCTGGGCAGTCGTGGGTCGACGGCAAGATTCAGCACGCCGTGCAAGTGCCGGCGATAGTCTTCGGAACGCAGCAATCGCCGTACCGCGTTGGCAACAGACTTCCCTTGTCCTGCGTCAAACTCTGCCATGTCAGGGGTTCCAGTAGCTTTAGCCCGAAACTCAGCCGCTCCGAAATGGTTCCGGGATGATTTTGATCAAGTTTGAATCAGTGGATGGCCCGTCGCTGCTGACCGGCCTGCAGCCGCCAATTCTCCAACGTCTGCGATTGGCCGAAAGCCGCCGCGCCTTCGTCATCCTAGCGACGCGGCGCAGACCCTGGGATCCATTCCGTGACATCCGCCGAAGAATGCAACGGCTCAGAATAAACGCGCTCCGTAGCGATCCTTCGCGCCCCCCTCTGTCCTGCCGGACATCTCCCCCACGAGGGGGGAGATCGGCCTTCATCACTGATTTCGCCAACACCAACCTGGCAAAAAAGGACGCTGTCCGCGAAGCTGCCGATCTCCCCCCAAGTGGGGGAGATGTCCGGCAGGACAGAGGGGGGCGCCTCGCTCCGCCATCAAAAGGTTCTGCACCGCAGCAGCGCACCAAGTTTGCCCGTGCCAATCCTGCTGAGAAACCTTCGTGACACAGTGACACGGCTGTGCCAAACAGGGCCAACTGTGCCAGCGAGCGTGGAGAAACTGGTAAACTCAGCAGACTTAAAATCTGCCGCCACTACAATGGCTTACGGGTTCGATCCCCGTCGCTCGCACCACCTCACCTCGGACTTAAAATCCCTCGATCTCTGATCGTACGGGTTCGATTCCCGTCGTCCGCACCAGCAACGCCGACGCCACAGCGCTGGTGCATGCAGGTTCCGGCTTGGATCACACCCGGATCGGGTTCAGCTTCAGATGCTGGATCAGGATGATGGTCTTGGCGTCAATAATGCGGCCGTCGTGGATGCCGGCCAGCGCCTCGTCGAGCGGCATTTCCAGGACCTCGATGTCTTCGCCTTCGTCCGGCGCGCCGCCGCCGTCGGAGATGCGGTCGGTCGGCGAATAGCGGGCGACGAAAAACCAGAGCCGTTCGGTCACGCTGCCGGGGCTCATGAAGGGCGAAAACAGCCGTTCGACGTCCTTCAGCCTATAGCCGAGTTCCTCTTCCGCCTCCTTGCGGATGCAGGTTTCGGGATCGTGTTCATCGAGCAGGCCGGCGCAGGCCTCGATCAGCGGCTCGCGGTGGCCGGTGGCGTAGGCCGCGTAGCGGAACTGCCGCACCAGCAGAACCGTCGAGCGCTCCGGGTCGTAAGGCAGGATCACCGCGCCGTCGCCGCGATCGTAGGTCTGGCGGATCTGCGTCTCCCACTGCCCGTCGCGCCGGCGATAATCGAGGACGGTCTTTTTCAGGACTGCCCAGTCGTCGGAAAGGACTTCCTCCGAACGGATGCGAATGCGGTCTTCCATGGTGAACTCCGTGTTGCCGGCGAGGCGTAGCGGTGATCGGGCCTTCGCGCAATCCCGACAGCAATTCAGGGCAATCGCTTCAGCGAAGGATCGCGGCTTCATCCAGCAGAGGCGCGCTTCACCGCCTCGCGTATGGCGCGGGCGCAATCCATTGCCTAAATAGCGACAGCCCCTCCCCGGAGTTTCCTGATGACCCCTTCCCTTTTCCAGCCGATCACGCTTGACGGCCTGACCTTTCCCAACCGCATTGCGGTGGCGCCGATGTGCCAGTATTCCGCCGAAGACGGCTCGGCCAGCGACTGGCACCTGTACCACTGGATGAACCTGGCGATGTCCGGCGCCGGCATGGTCACCGTCGAGATGACCGACGTCGAGCGGCGCGGCCGCATCTCGCATGGCTGCCTCGGCCTTTATTCCGACGACAACGAGGCGGCCGCCCGGCGCGCGCTGGATGCGGCCAAGCGCGTCGCTGCTCCCGGCACCAGGTTCGGCACGCAGCTTGCCCATGCCGGCCGCAAGGCCTCCAACCAGAAACCTTGGGAAGGCGGCGGGCCGCTGAACGCCGATCAGGACCCTTGGCCGATCGTGTCGGCCTCGGCAATCGCCTACGACACGGGCTGGCAGGTGCCGAGGGCGCTGGAGGATAAGGAGATCCTGCAGATCATCGAACGCTTCGCCGAGGCGGCAAGGCGGGCCGAACGTGCCGGCTTCGATTTCATCGAATTGCACGCCGCGCACGGCTATCTGATCTTCCAGTTCCTGTCGCCGCTTTCCAACCAGCGCACCGACCGCTGGGGCGGCTCGCTGGAAAACCGCATGCGTTTTGTCGTCGAGATCGCCAAGGCAGTGAGAAAGGCAGTGCCCGGGCTGATGCTCGGGGCGCGTCTGTCGGTCAAGGAATGGGTCGATGGCGGCTTCGACGTCGACGACGCAATCGAAGTGGCCAAGGCGCTGAAGGCAACGGGCGTCGCCTATCTCTGCTGCTCGAGCGGCGGCAATTCGCCCCTGCAGAAGCTGCCGGCAGGTCGCGGCTACCAAGTGCACCTGGCGGAGGCCGTTCGCAACGGCGCCGGAATCCCGACAAGGGCCGTCGGCCTGATCGACGATCCGAAGCAGGCCGAGGCGATCGTCGCCGAGGGCCGTGCCGACATGGTGGCCCTGGCCCGCGCCTTCCTCGCCGATCCGCGGTGGGCGTGGCGCGCCGCGGCCACCTTCGGCGAAAACATCCAGCCGGCGCCGCAGCTTGCCCGCTCGGTGACGACGATGCAGCACTGGATGAAGGCGGCCGGCTGACCGGCCCGATTGCAGGGCCGCCGCCGCAACGACCGTTACCCCGAGACATTTTCGCACGCCGAGGGGCGTGCAACCAAATCAGCGGCTCCGCGTTGGCGGCGATGATGGACAGCAAGCCTTTTGAAAAGCCAGTCGTGGTCGAACTTGGCCGTGTCGGCAAACACCGTGAGATCCGCAGCACCCAGGAAGCTGCGAAGTGCCTGATGACCGTCTGGCCGCTCAATCGTGGCCCTCGGCATCGCGATGCTCTCGACACTTGCCTAAAAGTGCTGGAAGGTTATCGTTCGACAGCGGATGCGCGCCGGGCATTGGTAGAGGCCGCCATGGAATCGGACGTGCTGGTTCCCGAAGAGAGATTGCCCGAAGGCAAACTGCCCGACCGCAAACCGCATTGAGCAACCCGAGCTTTTTCCACTGGAGGATTTCATGGCCAAGCTGACCTACAAGATCGTCGAGCATGACGGGGGCTGGGCCTATAAGGTCGGCGAGACATTTTCGGAGACGTTTCCTACTCACGAGGACGCGCTGCGCGCCGCCGAGATCGCTTCGGCCGAACAGCAGGTCGCCGGCACCACCGACGGCATCCAGTACGAGGACGCCGAAGGCAAATGGCACGACGAGCTCGCCGACGGCCGGGACCGGCCGCAAACCGAAGTTTCCGATTAGGCTGGTGTCGTTCTCGCACCTCGGTTTCAAGAGCTGGGGCTTGACAAGTCATGCTCTTGCTATGATCCCGGACATGGCGAATTACAGTCCCGCTGGGAACGCTCACGATCAGGCGCGACGAAGAAGGGCGCTTGCCACGCAGCCGCTTTACAGGGCAGTCTGGTAGCGCTACCGTTTCATCATCGCGCGTGACCAGGGAGGAGCTTTGGGAACTGCCGCGGCCAGTCAGGAAAGCGGTTTCCTTCGAAGACGTCGCAGGAAGCATTCGGGAGGAAATCGATGGCGTCTGTCGCGATTGGCGATGTCTACAAATCATTCGGAACCGTCGAGATTCTGCACGGTGTCAGCGTCGATATAGAGGACGGCGAGTTCGTCACGCTGGTCGGGCCGTCGGGCTGCGGAAAATCGACCCTTCTCAGGATGATCGCCGGCCTGGAAAAGATTTCGCGCGGTCAGATCGCGATTGGCGAGCGCGTCGTCAACAACGTTGCGCCAAAAGAACGCGACGTCGCCATGGTGTTCCAGAACTACGCGCTCTACCCGCACATGACCGTGGCCGAGAACATGGCGTTCTCGCTGATGCTCAAGGGTGCTGCGAAAGCCGAAAGCGCTGCCAGCGTCAAGCGCGCCGCCGAAATCCTGGGGCTGGTGCCATTGCTGGAGCGCTATCCCCGGCAGCTTTCCGGCGGCCAGCGCCAGCGCGTCGCCATGGGCCGGGCGATCGTGCGCGATCCGGCGGTCTTCCTGTTCGACGAGCCGCTGTCCAATCTCGACGCCAAGCTCAGGGTGCAGATGCGCGCCGAGATCAAGGAACTGCACCAGCGCTTGAAAACCACGACGGTCTATGTCACCCACGACCAGATCGAGGCGATGACCATGGCCGACAAGATCGTCGTCATGCATGACGGCATCGTCGAGCAGATCGGGCCGCCATTGGAGCTCTACGACCGGCCCAACAACCTTTTTGTCGCCAGCTTTATCGGCTCGCCCGCCATGAACATGCTGCGGGGCGAAATCGCGACGGATGGCGGCTCACCGTCTTTTCGCGGCTCCGGCGGGATTTCCCTGCCGCTGGCCGCAGTGCCGTCGACCGGCAGCGGCGAGCAGGTGGTGCTGGGGATACGCCCCGAGCATCTGCGGCTATCCCAAGACGACGGCATTCCAGTCACCGTCGTGGTGGTCGAGCCGACCGGGTCGGAAGTGCAGCTCATCGGCCGGACGGCCGGCGGTGACGAGATCGTCGCCAATTTCCGCGAGCGCCATTCCTTCACGCCGGGCGAGACCGTACGGCTCACGGCCGAGCCGGGCCTCATCCATCTCTTTCATGGCGAAACCGGGCAGCGCTTCGAACTGCGCGCCCGGCAGTAGGATCCATAAGGCAAGGACAATAAACAGGAGGAAACGAGCATGAAATTCACCAGACGTGACGTGATCCGCACGACCGCCGGCGTGGCGGCGGGAGCCTTGGGAAGCCGCTTCGTCGGCTCTTCCGCCTTTGCCCAGGAGGGGTTGACGTACAAGCCCGAAGACGGCGCAAAGCTGCGCATGCTGCGCTGGTCGCCGTTCGTTCAGGGCGATGAAGACCAATGGCTGGCCAACACCAAGCGGTTCACCGAGGCGACAGGCGTCGAGGTCCGCGTCGACAAGGAAAGCTGGGAGGACATTCGCCCCAAGGCGGCGGTTGCCGCCAATGTCGGCTCCGGTCCAGATCTGATGCTGGTCTGGTTCGACGACCCGCACCAGTACCCCGACAAGCTGCACGACGTGTCGGAACTGGGTGAGTATCTCGGCACGAAATATGGCGGCTGGCACGACGGACCAAAGCAATATGCGACGCGGGAGGGAAAATTCCTCGGCCTGCCCCTGGCCACCATCGGCAACGCCATCGTCTATCGGGAAAGCTGGGTGAAGGAGGCCGGCTTCTCGGAGTTTCCGAAGGACACGGCGGGCTTCCTCGAGCTTTGCAAGGCCTTGCAGGCGAAGGGCCATCCGGCCGGCTTCACGCACGGCCATGGCGTCGGCGACGGCAACAACTATGCTCACTGGCTGCTTTGGAGCCATGGCGGCCAGATGGTCGACGAGAGCGGAAAGGTGACGATCAACAGCCCCGAGACGCTCAAGGCGATCGAATACGCCCAGGAACTCTACAAGACCTTCATCCCCGGCACCGAAAGCTGGCTCGACGTGAACAACAACCGCGCCTTCCTGGCCGGCGAACTGGGCGTCATCGCCAACGGCATTTCCGTGTATAACACGGCCAAGACCAACAAGGACAATGATCCGAAACTGGCTGAAATCGCCAAGGACATGCGCACGACAAGCCTGCCGATCGGTCCTGTCGGAAAATCGGTCGAGCTGTTCCAGGTGACCACGGCCGTGATCTTCGACTACACGCCCTACCCCAACGCGGCCAAGGCCTATCTGCAGTTCATGTTCGAGGAACAGCAAATGGCAGAGTGGATCACCTCCTCCGCCGGCTATTGCTGCCAGACACTCAAAGCCTTCGAGAACAATCCTGTGTGGACGGCCGACCCGAACAACGCAGCTTACGCCAAAGCCTCGGCGAAGCTGCGACCCAACGGTTATGCCGGGCCGCTCGGCTACGCCTCGGCGGCGACCATGGCCGACTATGTCCTGGTCGACATGTTCGCCAAGGCGGTGACCGGCCAGGCGACGCCGCAGGAGGCGATGGAAGAGGCGGAGAAACGCGCCAACCGCTACTATCGCGTTTGATCGCAGCGCAGCCGGGCAGCCGCGACCGCGCTGCCCGGTCTGGTTTCTGAAATCGCGTGGCCGCCACTCAGGCCACCATGCCACTAGACCCTATGAGGAGCCGTCCCATGGCCGTGTCGTCCGCTGCCGTTCAGCCGCGTCCGTCGATCCTGTCGCGGAGCCTGTCGCTCCTGGCCGACAGCCGGAACGCGCTTGGCTTCGGCTTCATGCTGCCGGCGGCAGCGCTGCTGCTGGTCTTCCTCACCTATCCGCTCGGGCTCGGGGTCTGGCTCGGCTTCACGGATACCCGCATCGGTCGCCCCGGTATCTTCATAGGCATCGAAAACTACCAATATCTGTCGGATGACGCCGTCTTCTGGCTCTCCGTCTTCAACACCTTGCTCTACACGATAAGCGCCTCGATCCTGAAGTTCGCGCTCGGCCTCTGGCTGGCGCTCATTCTCAATCAGAACCTTCCCATCAAATCGTTCTTCCGCGCGATCATCCTGCTGCCGTTTGTGGTGCCGACGGTGCTGTCGGCCATCGCCTTCTGGTGGATCTACGATTCGCAGTTCTCCATCCTGTCCTGGGCACTTATGGAAATGGGCCTGATCGACCATCGCATCAATTTCCTCGGCGATCCGGAGAACGCGCGCGCTTCGGTCATCGCCGCCAATGTCTGGCGCGGCATTCCGTTCGTCGCCATCACGCTGCTTGCCGGCTTGCAGACGATACCGCAGTCGCTTTACGAGGCCGCCACGCTCGACGGCGCCAGTCGCTGGCAATTGTTCCGTTTTGTGACGCTGCCGCTGCTGACGCCGATCATCGCCATCACCATGACGTTTTCGGTGCTGTTCACCTTCACCGATTTCCAGCTGATCTACGTGCTGACCCGCGGCGGACCGGTCAATGCCACCCATCTGATGGCGACATTGTCGTTTCAGCGCGGCATTTCGGGAGGCCAGCTTGGCGAGGGCGCCGCCATCGCGGTCGCCATGATCCCGTTCCTGCTTGCGGCGATCCTGTTCAGCTATTTCGGCCTGCAACGCCGCAAATGGCAGCAGGGCGGAGGAGACTGACATGGCTGAGACCGCGATCAAGAAAACGAAACGGCAGGAACTCGACGAAGGCGGCATGGGCTATCTTCAGAGCCTGCCGCGGCGCGTGGTGACGGTCTATCTGCCGTTGCTGGTGTTCGTCATCGTGCTGTTGTTCCCGTTCTACTGGATGACGATCACGGCGATCAAGCCCAATCACGAGATGACCGACTACGCCAATTTCAATCCGTTCTGGGTCGTGCATCCGACATTCGAGCACATCCGCTATCTCTTGTTCGACACGTCCTATCCGGGCTGGCTGCTCAACACGATCATCATCTCCACCGCCGCCACGTTCCTGTCGCTGCTGGCTGCGGTGTTCGCGGCCTATGCGATCGAACGGCTGCGGTTTTCGGGAGCGCGGCACGTCGGGCTCGCGATCTTCCTCGCCTATCTCGTGCCGCCCTCGATCCTGTTCATCCCGCTGTCGGTGATGGTGTTCAACCTTGGGCTTTTCGACACCCCGTTCGCGCTCATCCTGACCTACCCGACCTTCCTGATCCCTTTCTGCACCTGGCTGCTGATGGGTTACTTCCGCTCGATCCCGTTCGAACTGGAAGAATGCGCGCTCATCGACGGGGCGAGCCGCTGGCAGATCCTCATGAAGATCGTGCTGCCGCTGTCGGTGCCCGGCCTGATTTCCGCCGGCATCTTCGCATTCACCCTGTCATGGAACGAATTCATCTATGCGCTGACGTTCATCCAGTCGTCCGAAAACAAGACTGTGCCGGTCGGGGTGCTGACGGAGCTTGTCCGCTCCGACGTCTATGAATGGGGAGCGCTGATGGCCGGAGCCCTGATCGGCTCGCTGCCGGTGGTGGTGCTCTATTCGTTCTTCGTCGAGCACTACGTTTCCTCGATGACCGGAGCGGTGAAGGAATAGCGCCCTGCGGGGCGCCTTCTCCCTTCTCCCCTTGTGGGAGAAGGTGGCCTCGCGAAGCGAGGTCGGATGAGGGGTGTTCCAGCTTGGCACCAACAGCACTCCGTCCAACACCCCTCAACCGTCTTGGCGCTGCGCGCCAATCCACCTTCTCCCACAAGGGGAGAAGGAAGAAGAGGCGCATTGCCGCCAACCATCCGCCGCGTTATCTCAGGCGACCCTGTCTGCCTCAGGCGACGCTGTCTGCCCAGGCGACCTTGTCTGCCTCAACTGACCTTCTGCCGGAGCCTGCCAATGCCCCAAATCGTGACCGCCGCCATGCTCGTCATCGGCGACGAGATTCTGTCCGGCCGCACCAAGGACAAGAATATCGGCCACCTTGCCGACATCATGACGGCGATCGGCATCGACCTGAAGGAGGTGCGCATCGTTGCCGATGAGGAAGACGAGATCGTCGCCGCAGTGAACGCCTTGCGTGCCCGCTACACCTATGTCTTCACCACCGGCGGCATCGGCCCGACGCATGACGACATCACCGCGGATGCCATTGCCAGGGCGTTCGGCGTGCCCTGCGACTACGACGCCAAGGCCTATGCCATGCTGGAAGCGAGCTACGCGGCGCGCGGCATCGAATACACCGAGGCGCGCAAGCGCATGGCGCGGATGCCGCGCGGCGCCGACCATATCGATAATCCGGTGTCGATCGCGCCGGGCTTCCGCATCGGCAACGTCCATGTCATGGCCGGCGTGCCGGCGATTTTCCAGGCGATGCTCGACAATGTCGTGCCGACGCTGCAGGCCGGCACCAAAATGCTGTCGGCCACGGTGCACTGTCCGTTCGGCGAAGGCCTGGTCGGCGGACCGCTGGGCGAGATCCAGAGGGCGCATCCGGACACGATCATCGGCTCCTACCCGAAATACAGCGACGGCAAGTTCTGGACCGAGCTGGTCGTCCGTGCCCGCAGCCAGCAAGCACTGGACGCCGCCCGCGCCGACGTCGAAGCGATGGTCGCAGGGCTCGCCAGCGCGGCCAACTGATCCAAAGCGCATCGCGCCTGAGAGGATTCATGCGACGCGCCTTCTTGTCTTTATTCATGGTGCCCCAAACCGCTGCGCACCACGCGCCCGAGGGCATGCTTTTGGGCGACATACATTAGGCCATATCCGGGCTAACCGGAACCAAGCATAGTGCTGTAACGTTTCATGCGGGCGAGTTCGCTCGCCCGCGAATTGAGGGGTTGCCATGCGATTCAAGACCATCGTCGCCATACTGCAGAACGAACAGGACGCGGAGCGCGTGCTCGAATGCGCCGTCCCGCTTGCCGACAAGTTCGAGAGCCATCTCATCGGCATTCATGCCGAAGCGCTTCCGGTCCCCTACACCTCGGCCACCGGCTTTCCCGACACCGAGTTCCTGCAGGTTTCGGCCGACATGAACAAGGAACGCGCTGAAAAATTGCGGGCGGTTTTCCTCCGGCATGTCGAAGAGTCCGGCCTGTCCTTCGAGTGGCGCAGCCTCGAGAGCTTTTCAGGAGACAGCGCGCTGACCGGCATCCCGACCGTTCGCACCGCGGACCTGATCATCGCCGCGCAGCGCGAGACGGGCGGCGATCAAAACGCCGATGTCGACACGCTGGTCTATGACGCCGGCCGGCCGGTGCTGGTCGTGCCGCACTCAGGCCCGCTGATCACCAGCTTCAAGCATGTGCTGCTCGCCTGGAACGGCAGCAAGGAAGCGGCGCGCGCCGCTTTCGACGCCCTGCCCTTCATCATCGAGGCCGAACAAACCGATATTGTCGTTATCGACCCGCCGGACACGCTCGACGAGGCCCCGGAGGCGGCCGGCGCCGAAATCGCCGCCGCCCTGTCCAGGCATGGCGCCACGGTCAGCGTCTCGGTGCTGCAATCGGCCGGCCACTCGGTCGACGAGGTGCTCCAGACCAGGGTTGCCGAAACTGGCGCCGACCTGCTCGTGCTCGGCGCCTACAGCCATTCCTGGCTCCGCCAGCTGCTGTTCGGCGGGGTCACGCGCACGGTGCTGCGCACAGTGCCGGTGGCAGCTTTCCTGTCGCGGTAAATCGACAAGCGGCAAGTCCACAGGCGGCAAGTCCACAGGGATCGCCTGCCGCCGCCACTTGCCAACGCCTAGGCTTTCCAGTTAATTCCGCGCGCATTCCTTCAGGTGTCTGCGCGCATTTTCGCGCGCAGCGGAGTGCGCGAAAAATGTCCCTTCCCGAAAAGGCCTTTCCCGTCTCGTGGGATCAGTTCCACCGCGACGCGCGTGCGCTCGCCTGGCGGCTTGCCGGCGCCAACAAAGGCCAATGGAAAGCGATCGTCTGCATCACCCGCGGCGGCCTGGTGCCGGCCGCCATCATCTCGCGTGAACTCGGCATCCGGGTCATCGAGACGGTTTGCGTCGCCTCCTATCACGACTATGCCAGCCAGGGGCAGTTGCAGGTGCTGAAGGAGGTCACGCCGGCACTGCTCGCCGATGACGGCGCCGGCGTATTGATCATCGACGACCTCACCGACACCGGCAAGACCGCGGGCATCGTCCGCGCCATGATGCCCAAGGCGCATTTCGCCACCGTCTACGCCAAGCCGAAAGGCAGGTCGCTGGTCGACACCTTCGTCACCGAGGTCAGCCAGGACACCTGGATCTATTTTCCGTGGGACATGGGCTTCACCTACCAGAAGCCGATCGCCGACGACCACGCCGGCTGATTCGCGGCAGCTGCTTTTTCTCCTCCCGGAACATACCGGCGCGGCCTTCTTGCCGGCGCACTTCTTGAAAGAGTGCAGCGGCGCACGATATTCCTGAATCGACGTCTCGTGTGTGGTTAATTCGTGCGTATGAGGTTTTTTACTTTTATTGCTTATGATTAGCCGTAAGATTCACGAGACGGCAAGTGATTCTGGAGGCTGGGGCAAGCTTCTCCGATGTTGACGAGGCCAGTAACGCACAACCATTTGGCCGAAAGGGTCCAGCGGCTCTTCGGCACAGCGCCGTGCCGTCTGCAGGTTGCAGCATTGCCCTGGCGCGATACCGGGCATGGCCTCGAGATCATGCTGATCACCAGCCGCGATACCGGCCGCTGGGTGCTTCCCAAGGGCTGGCCTGAGGCCAAGGAACTGCTTTGCGAAGCGGCGGCGCGCGAGGCCGGCGAGGAAGCCGGGCTGCGCGGCACGGTCTCCCACCACGAAGCCGGCCGCTACTTCTATGCCAAGGCTTTGGCTTCCGGCGAGGAAGTGCCTTGCGAAGTCCTGGTGTTTCCGCTGCGGGTCGACAAGATCGCCGACCGGTGGAAGGAAAAGCGGTCGCGCATCCGCAAATGGGTCAGCCCAGCCGAGGCCGCGCACATGGTCAACGAGCCGGACCTTGGCCAGATCATCGCCTATTTCTGTGCCGACCCGCACCAGTTCTCCTGAGCAAGCATAGACTCACCGGCCAAAGCCGCATCACCGGCGATGTTCTTTGGCAAAGGGAATCGATTTTGCCACTCCAGCTTTGGCATGCGTTGTCCGGCTGATGGCCTGCACGTGGGTAAAATCGAAAATCCTGCGGGCCACTTCTATCCCCGTTATCCACATATGTGACACACAAGATGTTGGGGTCACAAAAGCTACGCAAACGAATCCTTGACGGCGCAAAACGAGTCGCCTTTTATAGGTCATGCGCTCCTGTTGAGAGTGCGACCGGAAAGTTTTGAGCCCGGTCTTTTTTCCCGGATTATGTGCGTTTGGCCGCATTTCCGCCTGGCTAGGGGCCGGCGGAGGCGTCGGGATTGTGGGGTCTTTGGGGGACGAAAAGGGAAAAATGTCGGACTGGAATAAATTGTCTGTTAATACTATATTTAGTGTTTGCAGGTAGGTTCGACGCTAGATAGTGTGAAGTTCCCTCGATTGAGGGAGTCGCAAAAAAGTTTCAGTCTTGAGGGACCCGCAGGGTCCGTCGGCGCGTTGGACGACTACTTCGCAAGGAGTTCGACCAGCAGGGCGGGCGGAGCCTCGTGAAAAGGAGCCGGCCGTTTTCGAACGCCGGCAGACGGCGGACATGCGCGTTTCGCAATGGGGGCAGAAATCCCCTGGGAAAGGCGCTATATCTAGACACAAAGGGATAGGACCAATGCGCATCGAGCGTCGTTTCACCAAGCAAGGGCTAGCAGGTCAAGAAGGGGCGGCTTATGCGGAGATCGAATTCCGCAAGGCGCTTTCGGAGATCAAGAATCCGGATGGCTCGGTGGTGTTCCGCTTGGACAACATCGATGTGCCGGCGCAGTTCAGCCAGGTTGCCGCCGACATCCTGGCGCAGAAATATTTCCGCAAGGCCGGTGTGCCGGCACGGCTGAAGAAGGTCGAGGAGAATGACGTCCCCTCCTTCCTGTGGCGCTCCGTCGCCGACGAGGCCGAACTGGCAAAACTGCCGGAGGCCGAGCGCTACGGCTCCGAGATCGACGCCCGCCAGGTCTTCGACCGGCTCGCCGGCACCTGGACCTATTGGGGCTGGAAGGGCGGCTACTTCAAATCGGAGGAAGACGCGCGCGCCTTCCGCGACGAGCTTGCCTATATGCTGGCCACCCAGCGCGTTGCGCCGAACTCGCCGCAATGGTTCAACACCGGCCTGCACTGGGCCTATGGCATCGACGGCCCGAGCCAGGGCCACTTCTATGTCGACCCGTTCACCGGCAAGCTGACCAAGTCGAAGTCTTCCTACGAGCATCCGCAGCCGCATGCCTGCTTCATCCAGGGCGTGCAGGACGATCTCGTCAACGAAGGCGGCATCATGGATTTGTGGGTGCGTGAAGCGCGCCTGTTCAAATACGGCTCCGGCACCGGCTCCAACTTCTCGTTCCTGCGCGGCGAAGGCGAAAAACTGTCCGGCGGCGGCCGCTCGTCCGGCCTGATGAGCTTCCTCAAGATCGGCGACCGCGCGGCGGGCGCTATCAAGTCGGGCGGCACGACGCGCCGCGCCGCAAAGATGGTCATCGTCGACGCCGACCATCCCGATATCGAGGAGTTCATCGACTGGAAGGTCAATGAGGAGCAGAAGGTGGCTTCGCTGGTCACCGGCTCGAAGATCGTCAAGAAGCACCTCGAAGCGATCATGAAGGCCTGCATCAACTGCGAAGGCCAGGACGACGATTGCTTCGACCCGGCCATCAACACCGCGCTGAAGCGTGAGATCAAGCTGGCCAAGAAGGACGGGGTGCCGGAGAACTACATCTACCGCGTCATCCAGTTCGCCAGGCAGGGCTACACCTCGATGTCGTTCAAGACCTACGACACCGACTGGGATTCGGACGCCTACCTCACGGTTTCGGGCCAGAACTCCAACAATTCGGTCTCGCTGAAGGACGATTTCCTGCGCGCCGTAGAGCAGGACGGCGACTGGCATCTCACCGCCCGCAAGGACGGCAAGGTGATGAAGACGCTGAAGGCCAGGGATCTGTGGGAGAAGATCGGCTATGCCGCCTGGGCGTCGGCCGACCCGGGCCTGCACTTCAACACGACGATGAACGACTGGCACACCTGCGCCGCGGCCGGTGCGATCCGGGCGTCCAACCCGTGCTCGGAATACATGTTCCTCGACGACACCGCCTGCAACCTGGCCTCGATCAACCTGCTGCCCTATCGCAACGCCGACGGCACCATCGACATCGCTGCCTACGAGCACACGGTTCGGCTGTGGACCATGGTGCTGGAAATTTCCGTCATGATGGCGCAGTTCCCGTCGAAGGAGATCGCCAAGCTCTCCTACGAATACCGCACGCTCGGCCTCGGCTACGCCAATATTGGCGGCCTGCTGATGACCTCGGGCATTCCCTATGATTCCGACGAGGGCCGCGCCATCTGCGCAGCACTCACCGCCATCATGACCGGCACCGCCTATGCCACCTCGGCCGAAATGGCCGCCGAGCTCGGCGCCTTCCCCGATTACGACCGCAATGCCCAGAACATGCTGCGTGTCATGCGCAACCATCGCCGAGCCGCCTATGGCCACAAGGACGGCTACGAGAAACTCGCCGTCAACCCGGTGCCGCTGGTCGCCTCCGACCTGAAGCAGCCGGAGCTTGCCGCCCATGCCAAGGCTGCCTGGGACCGCGCCATCGAGCTCGGCGAGGAGCATGGCTACCGCAATGCGCAGGCGACCGTGATCGCGCCGACCGGCACGATCGGCCTGGTCATGGATTGCGACACCACCGGTATCGAGCCCGACTTCGCGCTGGTCAAATTCAAGAAGCTGGCCGGCGGCGGCTATTTCAAGATCATCAACCGCGCCGTCCCTGAAGCGCTGCGCACGCTCGGCTATTCGGAAAGCCAGATCGCCGAGATCGAGGCCTATGCGGTCGGCCACGGCAATCTGAACCAGGCGCCTGCCATCAACCCAGGCTCGCTTAGGGCAAAGGGTTTTACCGACGACAAGATCGCAGCGCTCAATGCGGCGTTGAAGTCGGCCTTCGACATCAAGTTCGTCTTCAACCAGTGGACGCTGGGTGCCGATTGGGTGAAGGAGACGTTTGGCTTCACCGACGAGCAGCTCAACGATTTCTCGTTCGAGATGCTGCCGGCGCTCGGCTTCTCGAAGAAGGACATCGAGGCCGCCAACATCCATGTCTGCGGGGCGATGACCCTCGAGGGAGCACCATTTCTGAAAGACCAGCATCTGCCGGTGTTCGACTGCGCCAGCCCGTGCGGCAAGATCGGTAAGCGTTCACTGTCGATCAACAGCCACATCCAGATGATGGCGGCAGCCCAGCCCTTCATCTCCGGCGCCATTTCCAAGACCATCAACATGCCGAACGACGCGACGGTGGAAGACGCCAAGGGCGCCTACATGCTGTCGTGGAAGCTGGCGCTGAAGGCCAACGCGCTCTATCGCGACGGCTCGAAACTCTCGCAGCCGCTCAACGCCTCGCTGCTTGCCGACGTCGAAGACGACGAGGACGATGCCGTCGAGCAGCTGATCGCCGCACCTGCTTCACAGCGCGCCGTGCAGGTGACCGAAAAGATCGTCGAACGCGTCGTCGAACGCCTCTATCGCGACCGCGAAAAGCTGCCGAACCGCCGCAAGGGCTATACCCAGAAAGCGGTCGTCGGCGGCCACAAGGTCTATCTGCGCACAGGCGAATTCGACGACGGTCGCCTCGGCGAGATCTTCATCGACATGCACAAGGAAGGTGCGGCCTTCCGGGCGATGATGAACAACTTCGCCATCGCCATCTCGCTCGGCCTGCAATATGGCGTGCCGCTCGAGGAATATGTCGAAGCCTTCACCTTCACCAA
The DNA here is from genome assembly GCF_055811235.1 of Mesorhizobium sp. WSM4810. Classification (NCBI taxonomy): domain Bacteria; kingdom Pseudomonadati; phylum Pseudomonadota; class Alphaproteobacteria; order Hyphomicrobiales; family Phyllobacteriaceae; genus Mesorhizobium; species Mesorhizobium sp. WSM4810. The sequence continues at coordinate 85,073 of NZ_JBVVQV010000003.1, forward strand.
ATTCGAGCCGGCCGGCATGGTGCAGGGCAACGACGCGATCAAGAACGCCACGTCGATCCTCGACTACGTGTTCCGCGAGCTTGCCGTGTCCTATCTTGCCCGCCACGACCTCGCCCATGTCGACCAGTCGGACTTCGACAAGACCGCACTCGGCCGCGGCATCAACGAAGGCAAGGCGACGCCGTTCTCGAAGGGGCTGACCCGCGGCGTCTCCCCGGTCAAGCTGGTGTCGGGCATGGGTGCCGACCCCAAGGGCTTCGGCGGTTCAAGTCCCTCTCCCGCCCCCACTCGCTCGGTGCCGACCGCGTTCTCGGGCTCCAACGTGCTGGCGCTGAAGCCGGCCAGCGACGAAGCGATCGCCTATAAGCGCGACTACGAGGAGCGGGCGAAGGAACTGGTCGAGGACATCGTCTACGAGGAGGCAACCGACCCGACTGGGCTGTTCACCGACGAGGCCGCGAAAGAAGCGGCCGAGGCCAAGGCGCTTGCCGCTACAAGGCGTCAGCAATCCCTGATGCAGGGCTACACCGGCAACGAATGCTCCGAATGCCACAATTTTACGATGGTGCGGAACGGCACCTGCGAGAAGTGCGACACCTGCGGCTCGACGAGCGGGTGCAGCTGAGCGTCGGCAATCCGATTATTTCAAGGAGGGGGATTCCATGGCGTACATAGCTGACCGGCCCAAGCTTGGTGGTTTGGGCCACCCATTCCGAGGATCAAATGTCCCGAGGCTCACCCAGTAAATCTGCCTCCGTTGCAGTAATCCGACCTGGTCTCCTGCCATTCATGCCGGCAGAGAGACAGGTCGAATTGTTTCCCCTGACTACCCTGATCGAGATGCAGGATACGACTGGCACCGCAGATGCATGGGGGCGAGTAGAAGCGTCGGATTCGCACCTCTATTTGGTCAAGACAGACGAGCGTGGTGGTAAAGCAATTCGCGCGTCCGAGTGGGTCGGAACACGTTTGGCTGAGGAACTCAATATGCCCTGCGCGACACCGAAAGTGATACAATTGTCCGATGGACAATTATGCTTCGGGTCCCGAATCATTGCCGGAATAGCCGACACAGCGAAAACATCTCAGATTTTGACTTCTGCAACGATTGGGCTCGGAGCATCTCCCTTCCCTGGTCTGCAGGCACTCTTGAGCGCCCTGTACGCGTTTGACATGTTTACGAACAACGTCGACCGCCACGATGAAAACTACATTTCGGTAGAAGATCGTGGCACCCGGCGCTTCTATGCCATTGATTTTGGTCGCTCTCTTTTCTGGCACGGTCGGCTCGATACTTTTCCGGCACCAACCCAACAGACGAGAACCACTTTTAGAAAAATAGTACAAAGGCACGGATTCGATTTGGCCGCCGCGAACGCAATGATCGATCGGCTTGCCGAAATAGGGTCAGAGAAGATATCAGCCGCATTCTCATCGATGCCGGATTCGTGGCTTGAGCAAGCGGCAAGACTGGAGTTTACTCATTGGTGGGAGAACGGCGAGAGGCAACGGCGCTTAGAGGCGCTTCGCAAAGGCTTATCTGATGCCTCACTCATATAAGTTCGCCATTGTGCGGCTTGAACCCAACGACGGCCGAGGGGAACGGTTGAACCTCGGCGTCGTCATTTTGCGGAGCGATAGTTTAGACGTTCGTGTGACACGCAGCTTGGATCGGGCACGGGTATTGTCGGCTGCGCTCGACAAACAGGTATTACTCGATCTCTTTTCCAGCTTTCGAGACATCGATGATCGCGCAAGGCGCGAAGGCCCGATCACTGAAGAAGGTAGATTTGACCGTCTTTCGCGGCTGGGACCGCTCTCGGTCGTTAAGGCCGGACAATTTGTAGCCGACTCCCAACAGGCCTATGAGAACCGGATTTCGACTATTCTTGAGCGGTTGGTTGAACCTGAACCCGCTCCACGGAAGGTGAGGGAAAAGCGTACAAAGCTATACACTCAAGTGAAGAGAGTTCTGAAGGACCAAAGAATCCTCGCTCGCAAAGAAGAGGGCCTTGATTCCCATCGAATTGTTGCCGGCTATGAACTCGACGAAGGCCTTGTCGCCGATCTTGTTTTGCGAAATGGCGCATTTCACGTCTTCGAAACCGTGGATGCCTCTGGGGACGAAACATCATTTCGGAAGGCTGTTTCAGAGATCGCTATCTCGGCACTGGTGATTGAGCGGGCAAAAATGCGGTTCGGAGAGAAATCGACGAAAGCGCGCTTGATTTATTCGGCCTCCGCAGCGCTAGAAAAACTTGCTCGCCCATCGCTGGACGCGGCGGCTCATCAAGGCGTTGAGCTTGTAAATTGGGCAAGTTTAAACGATAGGAATAATTTCCTTGCTACTGTGTCCCCGCTGGCCGATCCCATAGAGAATGGAAAAGGAAAGCAATTCGCGTCCATTCTTCAGGACAAGCTTTTCCACTAAGCAAAAGCAGGTCGAATCTACTTTACTTCGGCCGGTAGCGGCGCGTTCTGGCCGGCAAGCCGTCTCTAGAGGTTGCAGCGGGAACACTGAACAGCATCCTCAAGCAGTCCGGTTTAAAGGAGTGATGACATGCGTTACGCGGTGGTGATCGAAGAAGCCGGGAATAATTTTTCCGCTTACGTGCCGGATCTACCCGGCTGCATCGCGACCGGCGCGACGGTGTCTGAGGTGGAAACCGAAATTCGCGATGCAATACGCTTTCATATCGAAGGCTTGCGTGCCGATGGGCTGGATGTACCCAATGCTGTCAGCCTGGCCGAATATGTAGACGCATAAAACTGGGGCGACTAAAGTCACTCTGTCGCAAGGCGCATTGCGCTGGAATGTCGGTAGAAGTCCGGAAGAATGGCCCCGGGGCAGGAGACATTCCTGCCCGGAACTGCTTATTCACCGCCGCCGCCACACCCGCCGCCATCACCGCATCCACCGCCGCCGCCGCAGCCTCCGCCATTGGCGTTCTGTCTGTTTCTTTGCGGCCGCCCGACCGGAAGCAGGCGCGTAAGGGCCACGAATGCCGCCATTCCGACAATCAACATCCACGCGGACGAATTCCAATCGAGACTCCATCCTGCCCACAAAACGAAGAAGGCATAGAAGGCAGCGGTGCCGAGTTGGCTTTTCGTGACATATGGCAACCGCGAAGTCTCGACGACCGTGTGTCGCTCGGCGTCGCCGAAGCGAATCTGCTCGCCCGGCCAGATGTCGGACGGCGGCATGGTGCCGAATTCTTCCTGATACCGTTCCTTCGTTCGCCTGTAGCAATCGTGGAATTTGGAGTTTTCAGCAGCACCGCCTTCGGTCGGTTCGTGATGGATATCCCTGCCCAGCACACGACGGCAGAAATTGTCCCAGTAGCTACGGGTATACACGAGGTGCAGGTGCCAGGCTTCATCGACTTCCTGCGAAGGGGTCAGCATCTCGTCAGAGACGCACATCAGGTAGACGAATTTTTTGTATTCTTCGACGACACGCAGCGCAAACTCCGGCGGCCAGCCGTTTTCTCGGGCAAGCCTGGCCGAGAAGGGCAGATTGATGTCGGGTTGATCGAAATTGTAGCCTTCAATGCGATGCCAGAGATTGAGGTCGCTTGGTCCGCTCATCTGCCCTCTCATCGACGGTGGAACGACAAGAACTATAGCACATTCTGTGGAATGCACCGGCGGGGTACGTGTTTGCGTCTCTCTAGCTGCGCATCATTGTAATCGACCACTCCCCAACAGAGGGGTGGACAGTGAACCCAAGACTCGCGTCGCCCGCCGATACGGACGAGGGGAAACAAGGGCCAGGGCGATTGCCGCCGCCGAGGCGAATTTGTTGCGTCTCATGGTTTCCGTATTCGTTATCGAATTCACTGAATGACTATTGTTTTCAGTTCCTGAAGCCTTTGGTCGTAAACCGAGTTCAGGCACTCTTTGTTGGCTCCGCAGTCGTTGCGGTCTGTAAGCCAGATCCGTTGGACACCCAGGATGCGCTTTCGGAGTTCCGGCTCGACGTTGTCGCGAATCCAGAAGTATATCGAGTTCATTGCTCGATCTTTCGCCCAGATGCTTTCGTCGTCGCACATTGCCAGTTCTGATGGCGTGGTAGCTTTTGAGCAGGCGTAGCTCGGACCGTGGATGCCATTCGGCTGCCCTTGACTTCTCAAATGAGCCTCCGTCTTGATGCACACCAGCAACGGCCCTTTCGTATTGATTTCAGCCTTCGCCTCTTCAAGCATGGCCGTCCAGATGTCGACCCACGCGTCGTTCCCGGCGATGGCCTGTCCTGTCTTGATTGCATCCATGTGGGCGCGCTCAACGACGTCGGCATCCATTTGAAGGTATCCGGCGCACCGGGATCGTAGAATGCCATAAGACACGAAGCGGTCAGCATAGACGTCAACCCGCCGCGCATGTCGTCAACGAAAACAGCCGCAGCGAAGATTCTGCGGCTGTCGATGTCCCGTCAGGGAAGACGTCGCGCGGCCGAAACGACCCCACCCCGATCCGCTTCGCGGATCGACCCTCCCCTCAAGGGGGAGGGAAACACCCTCAGTTCACGGCGCTGATGTTGCCCAGGCGTAAGAACAGCGTTTCGCCGGAAGAATCATCGACGCCGTCATTGTCGGTGGCGACGAAGATATCGCCGTTCTTGTCGATGGTGAAACCTTCGACCTTGTCGATGACATAGCCGTTGGTGGCTGATTTCAGGTCGCCGACGATGTCGCGCACCAGCGTCTTTTCGACCAGCGGCAGGTCGCCACCAAGCTTGGCAGGTTTGAAGGCGTCGAGCGCCACCGAATAGATGCGCTTCACCTTGGCCAGATCGCCGATCTGGTTGTCGCGTTCGAGGATGTAGAGCTTGCCGTCATGCGTGGTGATCTCCGACAGGCCCATCCAGCCAGCTTCGGTCGCTTCGAGCGGGTAGCGCACCGCCGACCATTCCTTGGCCTTGGGCTTGTAGGCCAAGAGCTTGACCTGGCCCTTGGGGTCGTCGGCCCATTCGCGCTGGACGGCCATCACCAGCGTCAGGTCGTCGCCTTCGCCGACCGCGGTGATGCCTTCGAGACCGAAGCGGCTCTGGTGGGCGAGCAGTTCCATCGGGAAGCCGATTTCCTGCTTGATCTCGCCCTTGTCGTCGACGCGCAGGATGGCGTGCGGGACGAGCTTTGCCGGATCGCCTTCATTGGCCAGCCAGAAGCCGCCTTCACCGTCGGCGACAAGACCCTCGATGTCGAGCTTCTGTGCAGGATGGCCATCACGCGTGACGATGGTCTTGCCGGTGATCAGCGCCGGCGTCTGGGTGGCATCGATCTCGAAGATCGAGGGCGCGTTGGCGTAGAAAGAGTCCGAGGCAGCGAACAGCTTGCCGGCAGCGTCGCTGGCCGCGAGCGCCGAAAGCGCGCCCCAGCCGAGCGGCGTGCCGTCTGCCATGGGCTTTGCCGTGATCATCGGGTAAGTGGCGGGGCCTTCGGAGCGCTCGTAGATCATCACGTGCGAGCGGGCGAGCCCGTCCTCGACCAGGTCTGCCTCGTTGGCGGTGACCAGGAGATTGCGCGACGGGATCGCGACCAGGCCTTCGGGGCCGATGCCGGACGGCAGGATCTGGACAAACCCTGGCTCCGCACCCGTGTCCTTGTAGACGCCGACAACGGAGCCACGCTCCGAAGCGACGAAAAGCAGCCTGTCCTCGCCGAACGTGCCGGTCTCAAGACCTTCCGGCTCGACGCCCTTCTTGTTGCGGTCGTCGGGATAATGGCCGGCTTTGGCGACCTGGTACTCGAAGGACGAACCGGATTCGTAGAGGACCTCGCCCTCCTTGCTGAAGATCGTGAAGCCGCGCGAGCCGCCCTTGTAGTCGCCTTCGTTGGCAACGACGAAGCGGTCATTGTCGAGCCATTTCACGGCGTCGGGCTCGCGCGCGACGTTTTCGATCTTGCCATCAAACGACAAGGCACCGTTCTTCCTGGTGTCGATCTTGTCCAGAGTGGCGGAGCCTGCGGAAAAGTGCGTGACGATCGCGCCGGTTTCGGCGTTGACGATGGCGATGTGGTTGTTTTCCTGCAGCGTGACTGCTATCTCGCCGGCCTCGTTGAAGGCGACGAATTCCGGCTCGGGATCTTCCCCAGCGACTTCGGCAATGCCCGCCAGGTTGACGGTCTTCAACGTCGCGCAATCAGGCTGGCCTTCGGCAAGCGTGAATATCTTAAGGTCGCCGGCCGGCATCTGCGGAATTTCTCCGTCGTTCAGATCCTCGTCGCGCTCGTTCTCGATGGCGATGGCCAAAAACTTGCCGTCCTTGCTGAACGCCAGCGAGTCCGGCTGGCCGCCGAGGTCGCAGGTGCTTTCGATCGCCTTGGAGGCAAGATCGATAACTCTGAGGTTGCCCGAAGGCCTGGCTTTGCTTTCCGACGTGTTGACGCCGGCCAGCACCTTGCCGCCGATGACCACAACCGAGGTCGGCTCGCCGTCGATCTTGACGATACCGCCGGCCTTGGGCGCCTTGGGATCGGCGATGTCGATGAAGCCGACCGCACCGAGCGGGCTATCGGAATAAACCAGCGTCATGCCGTCTTCGCTCGCCGTGATGATCTCGGACGAAGTCGGCGTGGTGTTCTCGACATCCGCCGGGAGGTTTCCGGCGACTGCGAAGCTCGCGACCCGGTTGAACATCATGTCGGCATGGGCCGGCAGCGAAAACGAGGCAGCAAGCGCTGCCGTCAGGACGAAAAGCGCGGAATGGCGGGGCACGGGTGGCGTCTCCTGTTCGAATGGAAGCCACCTGATTGGGGGAACGACATTTCAAAGCGATGACGGATCGATGACACTTCCGCGACAGGCGGTCAGGTCCGTCGATATTCACCTCATGCTGGTCTGCAAATGGGCGCTTTCGTCGGCCGCCTACTCCGCCTCGGCCACCATCTGCCGCCCGCCAGCCCAGTTCCGCCAGGCTCTCTCGTCGCCGTGGAAGACGTTGAGGTCGATGCGGCCCCTCACCCCATGCGACAGGCCGGAGCCGGAATACTGCCAGAACACCCATTTGCGGCCGGGATAGACCTTTGCCGGGTGCTGTGCCACCGCGCGCAGCCAGAATGGATAGTCCAGAAATGCGCCTCTGAGATTGTCGCGGTAGAAATCAGGCGCGGTGTAGATGATGGGCCGCTGGCCGTAGTGGCGCTCGAGCTTGTCCATGAAGACCTGCATCTTCTCCAGCACCTTTTGCCGCGACGGCCGCCGCTTGCAGCTGGATTCGCCGTTCCACTCGACATCGATCACCGGCGGCAAGGCGCCCTCGACCCTCGGCACGTTGCGGATGAACCAGTCAGCCTGCTCACCAGCGGTGCGGCACCAGTAGAAGAAGTGATAGGCGCCGCGCTTGAGGCCGGCGGCGTCGGCATTGCGCCAGTTCTTCCTGAACATCGGGTCGAGGTGATCGCCGCCGTCGGTCGCCTTGATGTAGGCGAAGTTCGCGCCCTGCGCGCGCAGCTTCGCCCAGTTCACGTTGCCTTGCCAGCGCGAGACGTCGACGCCGTGAACGGCGAGGTGTCTGGGCGATGCCCTGCCGAAATTGATCGGCTTGGCGTCACGGAACCGATAGCGCTGGACCGGCTCGGCAAGGATCGGTGCTGCCCGTGCCAGCCGCTTCGGCGCCACCAGGGCAATCGGCTCGAGGGGTGGCTCGATGCTTTCGGCAGGCTCCGGAGTGGCCATCGCCACAGTCTGCTCCGTCGCCTCCTCCGGCGCGAAGTCGGGTTCGACATCGGCAGCGCCGACCGACGCCACCGGCGCGGGCGGCCGCACAACCGAACTGGTCGTCTCGCTGGACGGCACTTGCAGCGCGTCGACGCCGGACGTGGACGTGCAGCCGGCAAGGCAAAGTGACGCGATCGAGAAGATGACGACGCCTGATAACCGCATCTGGACCTGTACGCAGAACACAACAGACCGAGGGCAAGACAACGCCGCCGGACAAACCAGTCCGGATTACTAACAAGAAATTACCAACAAAGTTTGAATCAAATTGTTAGGGCAGAGGGGCTGGGCAAGGCGCTCGCTCTATCACCGTAGCGGTGAGAGCCTGGAAACGCCGCAGGACCGAAGGCGCGCGAAGGATCGCCGACGCCTGCAGGCCGCTGCTTAGCCGCACAACCATAGCTTGTGGCAGCTCTCGGCTACCATATGAGCGGGCGGGACGGAGCGGTCGGTGCCAAGGCGATCGGAGTTTGGGCGATCGGTGACGGGATTGACAGACGCATCGTCATCCCGGCGAACCTTTTCTTCAAGCAGCGAGCGAAGCTCGGCCGGCTGCACGCGGTCACGCTCCATCACCAGCTTGACCATCGGATCGCTCAAAAGCTCATCCAGGGTGTTAATTCTGTCATTCATCCGTCGCCTCCTTCGACTGCCGACCCGCAGGCAATAGATAGGCGGCAATGATGGCTCGCCAATGACGCTTTGCCGACTATCTCGTGTCCCGGACGAAAAAAATTTGGGCACGCCCTGCGCCTCAGTTGGGCGGGGGGGCGCCTTCATATTGCGGCAGTTCGTCGTCGAGTTGCACCCAGGGCTGCTTCGAGGCGGTCCAGATATGCATCTGCGGTTTGAACATGGAAGGATCGTCGAGCGAGCCGGAGGTGATGCCGATGATGCCGGCGGAGTCGCGCCGGGAAAACATCGTCGTGCCGCAGCCCGGGCAGAAGCCGCGCTTGAGATCGGGCGAGGAATTCACCGTCGCCACCGGCCCGTCAATGGTCACATCGTCGATACGGAACAGCACGCGGGCGTTGAAGGCCGCGCCCAGCGCCTTCTGGCAAAGCCGGCAATGGCAGACGCGCTCGTTGATCGGCGCGGCCTCAGTGCGGTAGCGCACTGCCCCGCACAGGCAGCCACCCTGATATTTCGCCATTGCCTTAGCCCGTCTTTCTGAAGATTGGCAGGAAGGTAGCTGCCGGGATAGGAGCGTCAATTGAAAAGCTTTGATGGCGCCATCTGTTGGCGTGATGCGGCAGGCCGAATGTACGATCAGGCGCGATGCGCAACGAGCGTCGCCGGCCATCTCGCGGGAGGACGGCCGGCAGGCAGTTGTCAGGCGGTCAGTGCGTTTCTCTGACGATCTCGTCCCAGGTCTTGACGTTGGTCTCGCCATTGAGGAAGGGCAGTGCGGCGGCCACCAGTTCCGGCGCGAAAAACACGTCGTAGTGGGTGCGGTTCGGCAGGATGGCCAAGCGGTTCTGCGACAGGTTCTCGCGCATCCAGCCGGCGTCCTTCAGGCCGCCGCCGAGCATCTGATAGAACTTGATCTCATGCTCGGGCCGGTACATGTCGCTGTCGCCAAATATCAGCATGACCGGCATCTTCAGCTTCGCCACGTCGGCGGAGTAGTCGTAGTCCTTGCGCATATGGGTGCCCAGCTGGTCGAGCAGTTTTGGAAAATCCTGCGGGTGCGGCGTGACCGCCACGTAGGATTTGTACATCGGCGTGTCCTTCATCATGTCGGCCATCGCCGCGCCGACCTGCGCCTGCTGAGTACGCATGTCGGCATAGAAGCCGTCCGAGGCATAGCCGGTCGAGACCAGCACCAGCCGGCGCACTGTCTCGGGATGCTGGACGGCCATGCGGAAGGCGACGCCGCCGCCCAGCGAGTAACCCATGACGTCGACTTTGTCGTAGCCGAGCGCCTTGACGATCGCCGCCATGTCGTCACCCATCGCCTCAAGGCTCAACGGCCGATCGCCGAGCGCGGTGCGGCCGTGACCATGCAGGTCGACGCCGATGACGGTGCGGCTTTCGGCAAGCTTCGGCAGGATCGGCGCGAACATATCTGTGGTGCCGAGACCACCATGCAGCAGAAGCAGCGGCTCGCCCCGGCCATAGACGGCGTAATAATAATTCAGGCCGTTGATCGGCAGCAGGCCGGATTTCGCCGGCTTCGGCATGGCTTTCGTTTCTCTGGTCATGGACGGCTTTACGTCCTCGGCATTGCTGGCGCCCGGCGCGGCGAAGAGCGCCGCGGCCGAGGCGAAAATGGCGAAAAACATCGATCTGGACATGTCGGTCTCCTTGCGTCCCGCCGATATCAAAGCCGCTTGGCGACTTCTTCGAGCTGGTCGGCGCACTGGCCCCAGCCCTCGTGAAAGCCCATCTTCTCGTGCTCTTCGCGGTCAGTGACCGACCAATGCGCAACCCGGGCGATGTAGCGGGTCTTGCCCTCGCCCTCATCCTCAAAGGTCAGCACGACCGTCATGAACGGCTTTTCGGACGGCTCCCAGGCCTTTGTGTAGGCGTCGGTGAGAACGATCTTCTTGCCCGGCACGACTTCGAGGAAGACCCCGGGGTTCGGGAATTCGTTGCCGTCGGGTCCGGCCATGACGACCAGGCTTGAGCCGCCGGTGCGCACGTCCATTTCGGCGCGCGGCGTCGTCCAGGGCTTTGGCGCGAACCATTGCGTCACGAGCTTCGGCTCGGTCCAGCAGCGATAGACGTTCTCGCGCGGCGCATCGATGATACGGGCAAGAACCAGTTCACGGTCGGAGCTGGGGGCGATGTCGAGCTTGGTCGTCATGATGGTCTCCTCACTTGCTTGCAAAAGGGTTGCTTGAATGCCGGTTTCCGTCTCAAGGACGAGTGGGCAACGCGCAGCCCGACACGGTTTCGCGAAAAACTTCGCCAGGCCGATTCCGGCGGACGCCGAATGAGAGCTTAGTGGCGCTTGGCTTGCACCAGATAGGCGTCGATATCGGTCTCGCCGAGCCACTTCGCCGCTTCCAGCCGGTGCAGGCCTTCAACCAGGATATGGCGCTTGCCGTCGTGGCGCACCTGGATCGGCGTCTTCATGCCGTTTTCCAGGATGTCCTCGGCCAGATGCCGAACGGTCTCGGGATGCAGCGTCTTCCTGCGCGCGGTCGGCACGTAGATGTCGTCCACCCTGACCTTTTGCACTCTCAGCATGTCGGCTCCCGCGGCGGAAAAGGCCGCCTTTTGAGAGATAGTCGGTTTGACAGGCAAGGCCAAGGCCGGCTGTCAGCTATCGCTGGCCCGATCGTTTCCGATTGACGCTTGCCGAGCAGATGGCCGAAATGGCCATCTTCGATCATGCCGGTAGCCATGACTGACTTGCCGACCGAATTCCCCGATTTCGGACTGACGCCCCACCAGCGCCGGCAAGCGGTGCGCGGCCACTACTGGGAATGGCCGGGCATGGACGGCGAACATGGCGAGATCTGGTGCTACAGCGACCGTTTCTCATACCGTCGGGGCGAGACGGTGACGCTGCATGTCAGCTCGACGGCCTCCAGCTTCAGCATGGCGATCGTCCGCGACGGCGGCATCGAGACGAAAATGTTCGAGAAGGCCGGGTTCGCGGCACGCTGGCAGGATACACCCGACCAATGTTCGGTCCTAGGCTGCCGCTGGGACGCGTCGTTTGAATTCCGCGTCGGCGACGACTGGCCGTCCGGGGCCTATCGCGTCACGCTGACGGCGGATGGCCGCGATGGCAAGCCGGTCCGCTGCCACCATCTTTTCATCGTTACCCCGCAGCCCGGCAAGAAACGGGGTCGTTTGCTGCAGGTCGCCGCCACCGGCACCTGGCTTGCCTACAACACTTGGGGCGGCTCCAATCATTACGAAGGCATCACCGGCCCGAACCGCGACCAGTATGCCCCAATGGTGTCGACGCAGCGGCCATGGTGCCGCGGCTTTGTTGTCCTGCCGAAGGAGGCGCCGCGCGTGCCGCTCGAGGTCGCCGTGCCGCCCAAAACCGTGCCGCGCTATCCGCATATGGAATGGGCCTTCGCCACCGGCCATTCGAAGAAATACGCCTCGTCGGGCTGGGCAAGTTATGACAGCCACTTCTTTCGTTTTGCCGAGCGTGCCGGCTATGCGGTCGACCTTGCCAGCCAGCACGAATTGCATTTCTCGCCCGAAATCCTCGACGGCTATGACTGCGTCGTCTTCGTCGGGCATGACGAATACTGGACCTGGGAGATGCGCGACGCTGTCGACGCCTACATCGAGCGCGGCGGCCATGCGGCGCGCTTCGCCGGCAATTTCATGTGGCAGACCAGGCTGGAGGACGAGGGCCGCCGGCAGGTCTGCTACAAATACCGCGCCCGTGCCGAGGATCCGGCCTATCGCGGCGGCGACGTGACCCGCGCCACCAACTCCTGGGAAGCACCGGAAATCGGCCGGCCGGGTGCGACGACCTTCGGGCTCAATGCGACCAGGGGCATCTACGCCGGCTGGGGCGGTTGCGCACCGCGCGGCGTGCGCGGCTTTCCGGTCTACCGGCCTGAGCATTGGGCGTTCGCCGGCACAGGCATCTATTACGGCGACCTGCTCGGCGCCGACAGCCATGTCTATGGCTACGAGGTCGACGGGCTCGACCACGAGATCCACGGCGGCCTGCCCTACCCGACGCCCGACAGCGGCGCGCCGGATGGGCTGGAAATCCTTGCGGTCGGCATGGCTGCGCAAGTCGAGGAGAGCGCCGACATCGCGTTCGAACACCAGTTTCTCGGCAACGAGGATGGACGCTTCACCGCCGAAACGCTGTTCGGCGAGGCGAGCGACGCCAATCTCGACAAGGTCAAGCGCGGCAACGGCATGATCGTCAATTTCCGGCGCGGCAAGGGCGAGGTGTTCCACGCCGGAAGCTGCGAATGGGTCGCCGGCCTGCTAAGGCAGGACGCGATGGTCGAGCGCGTCACCAGGAATGTACTCGACCGCTATCTCGGAAAGTCCTGACATGCTGAAGTCCCAGACCCCTGGCCCGGATACCGAGACGCGCCTGCCGTCGCATCTGTTCTATCTGTCCAGCCTGCGCCGGCCGCTGGTCGACCGCGCCGAAGGCATCTACATCTGGACGCAGGACGGCCGCCGCTTCATCGACGGGTCGAGCGGACCGATGGTCGCCAATATCGGTCATTCCAACCGCAACGTGCTCGAGGCGATGAAGCGGCAGATGGATCGCGCCACCTTCGCCTACCGGCTGCATTTCGAGAACGAGCCGGCCGAGGACCTGGCACGGGAGTTGGCCGGAAAGCTGTCCGAAGGCCTGGACCGGATCTTCTTTGTCTCGGGCGGTTCGGAAGCGACGGAATCCTGCGTCAAGCTGGCGCGGCAATGGGCTGTCGCCACCGGACAGGCCAGCCGCTGGAAGGTGATCACGCGCTTTCCATCCTATCATGGCGGCACGCTCGGGGCGCTCGCCGTCACCGGCGACGATGCGCTGGCCGAAACCTTTGCGCCGATGATGCAGGTCATGCCGACCGTGCCGGCGCCAGCCGCCTGGCGCGACCGCGACAATCTCTCGATGGAACAGCGCGGCGTCCGCTACGCCGACATGCTGGAGGAGAAGATCCTCGCCGAGGGGCCGCAAAGCGTGCTCGCCTTCATCATGGAGCCGGTCGGCGGCGCTGCCACCGCGGCGCTGGTGGCGCCGGACAGCTATTATCCGCGCATCCGCGAAATCTGCGACCGCTACGGCATCCTGCTCATCCATGACGAAGTGATGAGCGGTGCCGGCCGCACTGGCAAATTCCTCGGCGGCGACCATTTTGACTGCAAGCCCGACATCGTCGCGCTGTCGAAGGGGCTGGGCTCGGGCTATGCGCCGCTCGGCGCGCTGGCGGCATCCATACGGCTGGTGCAGCCGCTGCTCGCCTCCGGCGGCTTCCAGCATGGCCATACCTATGCCGGCAATCCGCTCGCCTGCGCCGCCGGGCTCGCCGTGCTTGGCGAAATGGACCGTCTCGACCTGATCGCCAATGCGGCTGGCATGGGCGATCTTTTGATGGCTGAGTTGAAGGGCCTGGCCAAGCGGTTTCCGTTCGTCGCCGACGTGCGCGGCAAGGGACTGCTGCTAGGCGCCGAGATGGTCGCCGACCCCGATACGCTGCGGCCGATCGCACCGGCGAAGAAGGCCACCCAGCGCCTGCTCGACCTCGCCTATGAGCGCGGCCTGATCATCTATGGGCGAAAGGTCAAGGGCGGGGTCGACGGCGACAATTTCATGGTGGCGCCGCCGATGATCGTCACGGCCGAGCAGATCGGCGAGATCGTCGCCATCATCGGTGACTCGCTGCAGGTGCTGGCCGGCGAACTCGACCTGCCGGTCGAAAGCTGAGCCATGGCGCCGCGAAAAGTCATCATCACCTGCGCCGTCACCGGGTCGGTGCACACGCCGTCGATGTCGCCGCATCTGCCGGTGACGCCGGACCAGATCGCCGCAGAGGCGATCGCGGCTGCCGAAGCCGGCGCCTCGATCCTGCATCTTCACGCCCGTGATCCGAAGGACGGGCGGCCCACCGCCGATCCTGATGTGTTCATGCAGTTCCTGCCGCGCATCAAGCAGGCGACATCAGCGGTGATCAACATCACCACCGGCGGCTCCTCGCTGATGACGCTCGACCAGCGGCTGGCCGCACCACTCAGGGCCGAGCCCGAAATGTGCTCGCTCAACATGGGCTCGATGAATTTCGCGCTGTTCCCGATGCTCGACCGGTCAAGGGAGTGGCAGCACGAGTGGGAGCCGAAACTGCTGGAAGCGACCCGCGACACGATCTTCAAAAACACCTTTGCCGATATGGAGACCGTGCTCGAAAGACTTGGAAAGGGCTGCGGCACACGCTTCGAATTTGAATGCTACGATGTCGGCCACCTCTATTCACTGGCGCATTTCCGCGATCGAGGTTTGGTGTCGGGACCTCTGTTCATCCAGTTCGTGTTCGGCATTCTCGGCGGTATCGGCGCCGATCCCGACAATCTGGTCCATATGAAGCGCATCGCCGACAAACTGTTCGGCGACAGCTACCAGTTTTCGGTGCTGGCCGCCGGGCGCCACCAGATGCCGATGATTGCGATTGCGGCGGCGATGGGCGGCAATGTCCGCGTCGGGCTGGAGGACAGCCTTTACGACGGCCGCCAGCTGGCAAAGTCCAATACCGACCAGGTGCACCGCATCCGCAGCGTGCTCGATGGGCTGTCGCTGGACGTCGCCACGCCCACTGAGGCGCGCGAGATGCTGGCGCTCAAGGGCGGCGATCGGGTGGCGTTCTGAGATGGTTTTGGCCTGAGATGCTTGCGTTCCGTCCTACCCCCCTCTGGCCTGCCCTCTTTGCCACCACTTGGCATCTCCCCCTCAAGGGGGGAGATTGGCAGCTTCGCCGCTGTGCCCGTCTTTGCAACGTTGGTAGTTGGCGAAAGCATTCGTGTCGTCCGATCTCCCCCCTTGAGGGGGAGATGGCCGGCAGGCCAGAGGGGGGTGCCTGGGCGCCCTGCCTGTCGTGACTACGCCATCAACAAACGTCATCATCCGCCCCGGCCGCATCGAGGACGTCGAAACCATCCATGCCGCGATCCTGCGGCTTGGCGCGCATACCGGCGCACACCAGGAAATCACTTCTACGCCCGAAGACCTGCGCACCTGTGGCTTTGGCGAAAAACCTGCCTTCTCGACTCTGATCGCCGAAGTCGACGGCGAGTTTGCCGGCCTGTGCCTGCATTTCCCGATCTTCTCGACCTGGATGGGGCGGCCCGGCGTCTATGTGCAGGATCTCTATGTCGAAGATCGGTTTCGCGGCCGCAGGATCGGCGAACGCCTGCTGCGGCGTGTCGCCCGAGAATGCCGGAAGGACGGCGGCGCCTATCTCAGACTGTCCGTCGACAGCGACAATGAAACCGCCAAGGCCTTTTATGAAAGGCTGGGCATTGCCTGGTCGAGCTACGAGCAGGTGCAGAAAATCGTCGGCGACGCGTTCTTTGCCTTCGCCGATGCACCAGAGGAATGAGGAGCCAAGATGAAAGCCTTTTATGCCGACGAGCAAAAGCGCCACGATCCCAAGGCGTTCCTCTCCAGCGGCGCCCAAAAGCCCAATCCGGAAAAGCCGGAGCGCGTCGAACGGCTGCTCGCCGGCGCCAAGGCTGCCGGCTGCACGATCGAACGGCCGAGAGATCACGGGCTTGGTCCGGTTGCCGCTGTGCATACGCCCGAATATCTCGATTTTCTCGAGCACATCTTCGTGCGCTGGCAGCGCATCGAAGGCGCTTCGGCCGAAGTGATCCCCAACATCCATCCGATCGCGCGGGGCGGCTCCTATCCGGCCTCGGCGGTCGGCCAGGCCGGCTACCACATGGCCGACACCGCTTGCCCGATCTCCGGCGAGACGTGGCGGAGCGCGCTATGGAGCGCCTGGAGCGCGGTTGAAGCCGCCGAGGGCGTGATGGCGGGCGCGCCGGCTGCCTATGCTCTCTGCCGGCCGCCCGGCCATCACGCTTTTGCCGACGTCGCCGGCGGCTTCTGCTTCATCAACAATTCGGCGGTCGCGGCACAGGTGCTACGCAGGCAAGCTGCGCGGGTGGCGATCCTCGACGTCGACCTGCATCACGGCAACGGCACGCAAGGCATTTTCTACGCACGACCGGACGTGCTCACCGTCTCGCTGCATGCCGATCCGGTGCGCTTCTATCCGTTCTTCTGGGGTCATGCCGACGAGCGCGGCGAAGGGCCTGGTCTCGGCTACAATCTTAACCTGCCGCTGGCGCGCAAATCCGGCGATGCCGCGTTCCTCGAAGCACTCGACGTGGCGTTCCAGCGCATCCGCGCCTTTGCACCGGAAGCGCTTGTGGTGGCGCTCGGCCTCGATGCCTTCGAAGGCGATCCGTTCGGCGGTCTGTCGGTGACGACGCAGGGCTTCTCGCGCATCGGCGAGGCCATTGTGGGCTGCGGCCTGCCGACGGTCATCGTCCAGGAAGGCGGCTATCTCTGCGACGAACTCGGCGACAATCTTACTGCCTTCCTCACCGGGTTCGACGGCGGCAAGAAGCGCTGATATCAGCCGGATGCCGCTTCAGAGTCGCTCCTGTCGCAGCATGGCGATAACCCGGTGCACGCTCTCCAGCGTCTCATCGATCTCGGCCGCCGTATTGTAGTGGGCGATGCCGATGCGCACGACACCCTGCTCGGCCGGAATGCCAAGCTGGTGCACGATCTCCCAGGCATAGTTGTGGCCGGACCACAGGAAGATGTTTTCCGCATTCATCTGCCGCACGATCGTCTCCGGCACGATGCCGTCGACAGTGAACGAGACCGTCGGCACGCGCTCTCCGAAGCGCGCCGGATCGGTGATGCCGTGGATGGTCAGGCCTGAAATAGCCGACAGCCCGTCGATCAACTTTTGCGTCAGCCTGTTCTCGTAAGCAATTGAAATTTCAAACGCCTTGCCTATCCTGGCACGTCGCAAACCATCCTCACCGGCGGCGGCGCCCAGCTCCGCAAAATAATCGACCGCGGCGCTCAGGCCGGCCATCAACTCGATCTGCGGCGTGCCGAGTTCGAACCGCTCCGGCAGAGCGTTGGACGAACAGCGGCATTTGTACGGTGTCAGCGCGTTGATGACATTCAGCCGGCCCCACACTATGCCCATGTGCGGCCCGAAGAATTTATAGGCCGAGCAGGCCAGGAAATCGCAGCCAATGTCCTGCACGTCGATCAGGCCGTGCGGCGCGAACTGCACGGCGTCGACATAGACCAGCGCGCCGGCCTGCCTGGCGATGCGGGTCAGCGCCTTCACCCGGTTGATCGAGCCGGTCAGATTGCTGGCGTAGTTCAAGGCGACAAGCCGCGTCCTGTCGGTGAGCAGCGCAGCAAGCGCCGCCTCCTCGATCTGCCAGCTCTGCTCATCGAAAGCCAGCCAGCGCACGACCAGGCCAAGATCTTCGGCGAGCTGCAGCCACGGCGAAACGTTGCCCTCGTGGTCCATACGGGTGAGGATGATCTCGTCACCGGGTTTCATCGTGCGGCCGAGAGTGCGCGACATGTGGTAAGTCAGCGTCGTCATATTGGCGCCGATGATGATTTCCTGCGGGCTTGCAGCACCGAGGAAATCGGCCATCGCCGCATGGGCGTCATCGACGATCTGTTGCGCCGCGATCGTGGTTTCGAAGAAGCCGCCGAGATTGGCGTTTGTTGTCAGCAGGCAACGTGACACCGCGTCTGCGACCGCCTGCGGCACCTGCGTGCCGGCAGGGTTGTCGAGATAGATGCGGCGACGGCCCTTGTCGGTCAGCGACAGTGCCGGAAATTTCTCGCGCACGACCTCAATCGGAAAATTCACTTTTTCCCCCTCCCTACTGAAATCGTTTGGCAATCACACCTGCAGAGCCGGAAAGCAGCTCACGGACACGGGTTGCCGACACGCTGGTGGATTGCATCGACCGCCTTCTGCATATCCTCGGTCCAGACGACATCAGCGGAAGACAGCGCCATTTCGAGCTGCGGAAGGGTCGTCGCGCCGATGATGCTCGAAGTGACGAAGGGCCGGCTCGTGACATAAGCGTTGGCAAACAATGCCGGCTCCATGCCGAAAGAGCGCGCCAGTTCGTTATACTGGAGCTGCGCCTCCGCGGCATTGGGCGTCTCGTAGCGCTGGCCACGGTTGAAAAGCTGAGAACGCGAGCCTTGCGGCCGCGCGCCATGATCGTATTTGCCGGTCAGGTAGCCTTGCGCCAGCGGCGAATAGGCGAGCAGGGAAACCTGTTCGCGCTCGCAGACCTCGGCAAGGTTCACCTCGAAGCCGCGGTTGACGAAATTATAGGCGTTCTGCAGCGACGCCAGGCGCGGGCCGACGCCTTTGTCGGCTTCGCCGATAAACCGCATGACGCCCCAGGAACTCTCGTTCGACAGGCCGAAATGGCGGATTTTTCCGGCCTTCACCAATTCGTCGAAGACGGCGAGCGTTTCGGTGATCGGCGTCTCGCCGCCCGGTGCACCGGCGGAATCTGTCCGCAGCGGCACGGCACCGACGCGGTTCGGATTGGCGCCCCATGGCACGTCCCGTTCCGGCCAATGGATCTGGTAAAGGTCGAGATAATCGGTGTTGAGCCTGGTCAGCGACTTTTCGACGGCATCGAAGATGTCGGCGCGCACCAGCTTCGACGGGCGATCGCCGCGAAACCATGTGTTGGCGGTGCGGCCAACCACCTTCGAGGCGAGGATCACTTGGTCGCGGTTGCCCTTTGCCCTCATCCAGCTGCCGATGATCTTTTCGGTCCAGCCTTGCGTCTCCGCCTTGGGCGGGATCGGGTAGAGCTCGGCAGTATCGATGAAGTTGACGCCGCGCGAAAATGCCAAATCCATCTGGGAGTGGCCATCCGCTTGGGTATTCTGCTGGCCCCAGGTCATCGATCCCAGGCAAATCTGGGAAACAAGAAGATCGGTCCGACCAAGGCGGCGTTTTTGCATGGTAATTTCTCCGGCGGGAACTCTTTTGCGCGGCTGCGCAGGAAGGAAGCCGCAGCATACAGGAATGCACCGGCTGTCTCCAACCCTGGCGCCAGTGGCCAGCGACTTTTTCGAGAGGCCGAAGCAGGGGCGCTCGGCGACGTCAAAAAATCAGTGCGGCATGGCTGCCATGCTAATGCTGCACTGCACAATTGTCACGGTTTGCCTATATTGGGGCTTGGGAGGACCAACCAGGGGCTTGAATCATGGGTTTCCTCACTGAAATGTTCGCCCGTCCGCGTCCGCAGGAACATCTGCGCTACCGCGCCGCTCTGGCGCTGCTTCATTCGATGAGCAATGCCGACCGGGCCGACATCGGCATCAAACCAGCCGATTTTCCGCGCGTCGCCCGCGAAATGTCCTCACGTTAGTCACGGATATCCCGGCTCGACCGGGATATCTCCTCGCCAATTCTTCAACGCGATCCCATGAAAATCGCCTTGCTCAGCGGCACGCCATTGTGGCGCAGGATGTCGTAGGCGGTGGTCACGTGGAAATAGAAATTGGGCATGGCGAGATGCAGCAGATACTGCATGCCGGCCATCGAGAATTCGCGCTGGCCAAGCTTCAGCTCGATCATTCTGTCATCGGAGCCGTCCATATCGGCAGCCGAGAATGTCGCCAGAAGGTCGACGGTCTTGGCGATGCGCGCCTGGAGATCGGCAAAGGTCGCCTCATTGTCTTCATATTTCGGCACCTCGCGACCGGCAAGCCGCGACGGCGCGCCCTTGGCATGGTCGGTCGCGATCTGCACCTGTCTGGTCAACGCATACATGTCCGGCGCCAGCCTCGACGTCAAAAACACCTGCGGATCGATCTTGCGGTCGAGCGCATTCTGCTCGGCGATGTTCAGCACGTTGGATAGCGCCTTCAACCTGGCCGAAAACACCGGCACGGACGCTTCGTACATCGATATGGTCACGTGAATCTCCTATCCCGGCGGGAACGCCGACGGCGGCACCTAGCGCCTGCGCAGGCGATTCAAGCGTCACCACGTCGCCGCAATCGCTATGATAGGATTTCCCGTCCGGTGGAGATTCCCGATGAGAAGCGCCCTTTTTGCAGCGACTGCTTTTTTCTCCCTTGCCGTGACAGGCCAACCGGTGCTCGCCGCCGAAGCGCCTTATGTCGACGACAGGTCGGACGCCGAAGCGGTCATCCGCTCGTTCTACAGCGCCATCAACCGGCAAGAATTCGCGCGCGCCTGGGACTATTTCGGCGAAACCAAGCCGGTCCAGGATTTCGACGCCTTCGTCAAGGGCTATGACGGCACCGAAAGGGTCGAGGTCAAAACCGGTGGCGTGTCCGAAGACGGTGCGGCCGGCAGCATCTATTACAATGTTCCGGTCGCCATCCGGGCGACAGCCAAGGACGGCAGCGAAAATGTCTTTGCCGGCTGCTACACCCTGCGCCAGGTCAACGCCTCGATCCAGGAACCGCCATTCCGCCCGATCTTCATCGACAAGGGCGCGCTGAAACCGTCCAATGCCGAATTCGAGGAGGCCGTGCCGGCAAGCTGCGGCGACGCACCGCCGCCGCCGAAGAAGGATGCGGCGCTGGAGCAGGCCAAGAAGGCGTTTGCGGCCACTTATGGCGACCAGTGCGACAAGGAAATGCCTGGCGGCGAGCCCTTGGCAGAGCCGGACGCCTACTCCCTGCGCTACAAGGATGCCGGCGCCGAGGCCGATCAGCCCGAACGCGAGACGCGGCTGTTTCGCTTCTTCTGCTCGATGGCTGCCTACAATGAGAGTGCCGTCTACTATGTCTACGACGATGTGTCAGGCGTCCGGCAGCTGCAGTTCGCCTCGCCGGAACTCGATATCCACTATGAGAACAACGATAGCGAAGGCAAGGTCGAGGCGATCAACGTCACCGGCTTCCAGACCGACGACCAGCTGGTCAATTCCGAGTATGACGACGCCACCAAGACGATCTCGTCGCTCAACAAGTGGCGCGGCCTCGGCGATGCCGCATCGGCCGGGACCTATCTGTTTCGCAACGGCAATTTCTCGCTGGTGCAGTACGATGTCGACGCCTCCTACGACGGTGAGATCAACCCGCAGACGGTCGTGGACTACAACACACCGCCTTAAGGGGCCTCCGACAGCATCCAGTTGAGCGCGCCGCGCCAGTCGGTCATGCGGATCGGCGTGCCGTGCGTGCCGGTCTCGAAGCGGACAAAGCGGGCCGGATAGGTCTTCGATTTGGCCAGGATCGAACGGAAGAAGGCTTCCTGTTTCTCGACTGGAAACACAGGGTCCTTGCTGCCCTGGCCAAAGAAGACCGGAACACGGCGCTTGAAGGCCGGGCTCGAGAAGAAACTTTCATCCCATAGCGAACCGAGCAGCAGCAGCCCGCCGATGCGGCCGCCAGTATCCTTGCGGGCGGCCAGCTTCCAGCACAATGCGCCGCCCATCGAGCCGCAGGCGACGAAGATCTTCGCGCCCGGCGACCGTTCCGCATAGTGGCCGATCAGCGCAGCGATCTGGGCCGCACCGGTGTCGCCGAAATCGGAAAAGTCCGGTGACAGATAGAGGCCACCATTGCCGGCCATCAGGTTCTTGATGCGGTTGAAATTGCCGCCGAAGGTGAAATCGTCAACGCCCTGCTTGCGGCTGCCGCCCTGCCCGTGCAAATAGAGCACGATGACGCCGGCGCCTTGTGTGCGACCGACGGCGACGTGGCGGATATTGCCGGCGTCGGTCTTCAGCAGCAGATCCTGCTGCACCTTGCGCACACCGGTGTCGACATACTGCGCCTGCGCGCGGCGCTCCGGCACCTTGTCGCGGGCGTTGATATCGCGCAGCTCGCGATAGTCGACGACTGTATAGGCGCCCTCGGACGAGAGGATGGCCGGATAGGCGAACAGATCGTCTTTGAAGGGCTTGAGAACGTCAGCGTAAGCAGCGCAAGAAAACAGGAAAAATATTGAAGTCAGTAGAGCGCATAGGACGGTTCGAATAGCCATCCCTCAGGCATGCGTTTTTCGGCCCCGGTTTGTCAATCCTGCAGCACGCCGCCGGCGCCTTCCAGCGCCTCGGGGGTGTCGACATCGATGGACGCTGCCTTGCCGATCTCGACATCGACGACATCGAGGCCCTCGGCCTCGACCAGATGGCGCGCGCCGGTATCGCCTTCGAGATGAGCGATCGCCGCAAACAGCGAACGCGGCAGCAACACAGGGTTGCCTCGCTTTCCCTCATGCGAGGCCCGCACGACCGATCGGCCCTCGGATTTGCGGAATGCATCGATCAGCCTGTCGAGGTCGGCTGACGCGATGCCAGGCATGTCGCCAAGCACGATCATGGCGCCGGCAGCATCGCCAGAAACGCTCGCGATGCCGGCCTTCAGCGATGAAGACAGGCCCTCGGCGAAATCCGGATTGTCGGCGAAAGTCACGTCCAGTCCCGACAACGCGGCGCGCACACGCTCACGCTGATGGCCGGTGACGATGACGGTGCCCGAAGCTTTGGAGCCGAGCGCGCGCTCGGCGCTGCGGCGGACCAGCGGCTGGCCGTCGAACAGCGCCAGCAGCTTGTTCGGGCCGCCCATGCGGCTGGAGCGGCCGGCGGCCAGCAGCACGATATCGACCTTCAACTCGGCACTCTCAGACTTTGGCGCCGGCAGCGGCTCGCGCGGCTGTGGCCGGGTCGGGATTTCCATCAACAGACCGCCGACACCCATGCCGGCAATATCCTTGGCCGTCACGTCGAGACCGGCGATCAACCGGTCCAAAACCCAGTCGAAGCCGTTCTCCTTGGGGCTGCGGGCGCAGCCCGGCGCGCCGATGACGCGCTTGCCGGCAAGCGCGCCGAGCACCAGGAGATTGCCGGGATCGACCGGCATGCCGGCGCGGATGACGGTGCCGCCGGCCTGCTCGATCGCTGCAGGGATGACGTCGCCAAAATCGCTCATCGCCGATGCGCCGAAGATCACCACAATATCGTTGTCACGCGCCAGCGAGCCCGCAGCATCCGCAACGGCGCCAATTTCGTGCGGCGTGCGGCGCTCGGTCGTCAGCCGGCCACCCGAGCGCGCCAGACGGGCTTCGGTGACCCGCAACGTCTTGTCGAGCACACTCGGCTTGATGCCGGGCAGAACCGTCTGGATGACGCCGACACGCACCGGCTGATAGGCATTGACGGCAAAGATCTCGCCGCTGGCGCAGATCCTTGCCACCGCATCGACCAGGGCGGAAGCAACGGCGAAGGGAATGATCTTCACGGTTGCGACCATCTGGCCATTTTCGACCGGCGCGTGCTGCGCCAGCGTGGCGATGGTGATGGTCGGATCGACGGCGTTGATGGCGTTGATCATCGCGGCATCGACCGTGAAGATACCGGCCGCCCGGGCGTGCAGATTAACCCGGCCGGTCGCGGCGGGCTTCGCCTCGACATTGCGATGGATCATGCTTTCGGCGATCTTTTCGGCGGCAGCGTCCTCGCTCAAATCATCGGGAGCAAGAACAGCCGCGACAACCTCCGAAATCCCTGCTGACTTGAGCAAAGACACATCCTCGGCGCTCAGCCTGCGTGCCTTGCGCAAGCGCCGTTCTCCGGCCGTGGTGGCATGCGCCAGCACTGCGCCTTCGGCCGTATCTACGGGGATTGGCCCAAACTTCACGCCACCGCTTCCTTGGATTCGTGGCCGCGCGAACGAAACGCCTGGATCGCTTGCGCCAACACCGCCACAGCTATTTCGGCCGGGCTCGCCGCACCGATGTCGAGACCGATCGGCGCGTGGATGCGGGCGATCTGGTCGGCGGTCGCGCCCAATGCCAGCAGGCGCTCAACCCGCTTCGCATGGGTCTTGCGGCTGCCGAGCGCACCGACATAGAAGCAGTTGGCGTCGAGCGCCGCCTTCAGCGCGAAATCGTCGATCTTCGGATCATGGGTGACGGCGGCCAGCGCCGTATAGCTGTCGAGCGGCTGGCGCTTCAGGATATCCTCCGGCCATTCGGCATGCAGCGCGACGTCGGGAAAGCGGTCTGCGGTGGCAAAGGCCGTGCGCGGATCGACGATCTCCACGGGGTAGCCGGCGATCCTGGCCATCGGCGCCAGTGCCTGACTGATATGGACTGCGCCGATCACCACCAGGCGCGGCTGCGGCAGGTAGGCGTTGAGGAAGAAGGTTTGCCCTTCCGCCTCGACCGACCCGGAATTGCCTGATCGAAACGCCTTGGCGATCGCAGCGCCCAATTCGCCGGCGACCTGATCGCCCTCCCTCACGATGCGATCGCGGCCATCGCCGAGATCGGTGACCAGGATCACCGCGCGGCGGGCGCGGCGTTCGGCGTTCAGCGTTTTCAGCGCGTAGGGATCCATCGAAATATCTCTTGTTTAAGCATGATTCTTGTCGGCAAACCGGTTCCCACTTTGCGGGATCATGCTTCTAACCCAACCGCTCGACATAGACCTTGATGCGGCCACCGCAGGACAGGCCGACCTGCCAGGCGGTCTCGTCGGCGACGCCGAACTCCAGCATCTTGGCCTTGCCGCTGTCGATGACGTCGACCGCCTCGGTGACCACCGCGCCTTCGACGCAGCCACCAGAGACGGAGCCGTGGAAATTGCCGTCCGCGTCGATGACAAGGTGGCTGCCGACCGGGCGCGGCGCCGAGCCCCAGGTCTCGACCACGGTGGCAATGGCGACATCCTTGCCGTCTTTCATCCAGCCTTCCGCGATGATCAGCGGATCGCGGGCCTCATCGAGATAAATGCTGTTTTCCATCACCGTTTCTCCCGGAGAAAACATATGACTATGCGGCGTCTCTCGCGCCACCCTCAATCCATCTGCGTGGGTCGACGGAGCGCGCCGAAGTCTTGTCCAGCGACGCGCACAGGTCGGCGAGCGCATCGAGATTGTGCACCGAGCGGAATTCGTCGACATGCGGCAGCATCGCCTTGACGCCGCGGGCGCGCGCCTCGAAGCCGTCGAAGCGCAGCAGCGGGTTCAGCCAGATCAGCCGCCGGCAGGATTTGCGCAGGCGCTCCATTTCCTCCGACAGGCCGGCAACGTCGTCGCGCTCCAGCCCGTCGGTGATCAGGAGAACCACCGCACCCTGCCCCAGCACACGCCGCGACCACAACCGGTTGAATTCGGCCAGCGTATCGCCGATGCGGGTGCCGCCCGACCAGTCCATCACCGCCGCCGAACAATCGGCGAGTGCCGCGTCAGGATCGCGATGGCGCATCTGCCGCGTCAGATTTGTCAGCCTGGTGCCGAAGACGAAGGCGTGCACGCGCCGGCGCTTTTCCGTCAGCGCATGCAGGAAATGCAGGAAAATGCGCGTGTACTGGCTCATCGAACCGGAAATATCGGCAAGCACGACCAGCGGCGGGTGAACCTCGCGCGGCGACCGGAATTTCGGCAGGATCAGTTCGCCGCCTGTCCGCGCGGCCGAACGCATCATGGCGCGCGGATCGATACGTCGGCCATGCGCGTTGGATTTGAAACGCCGTGTCCTGACCATGTCGAAGGGCAGCCGCAACTCGGCGATCGCCTTCTTGGCGTCAGTCATCTCGGCGGCGTTCATCTCGGCAAAATCCTTGCCCCTCAGCACCTCGTTGCCGGAAAACGTGAAGCGAGCGTCGACCTCGATCTCGGGGATTTCCTGCACCGGCTGGTTCTTCTGGTGGCCCTCGAACATTGCCTGGCTGACGCGGTTTTCCGCAGCCCGCGGCTTTTGCTTCTCTCTGATATCAGGCGCCACCGGCGAAAACATCGCCAGCATCTTTTCGATCAGCTCGTGCGATTTCCAGAACAGCCGGAAAGTCTCGTCGAAGGTAGGGTGATCTTCGTGCCGCGACACCAGTACGGCGTGCAGCGTCCAGTAGAAATCGTCGCGAGAGCCGATACCGGCGGCAAGCACCGCCTCGATCGCATCCTTTACCGAGGCCGGGCCGACCCGCATGCCGGCCTTGCGTAGGGTGCGGGCGAAATAGACGATGTTATCGGCGATCATCCCATCGGGCGTGGCCTCTTTCGGTTCGGGATGCGGCGTTGCCATCGCCTACTCCGCCGCCGAAAGCTCGGCCTTCACCTCGTTGAGGATGCGCCGGCCTTCGCCCTGTTCTATACGGGCAATGTCGTCTTGGTATTTCAGCAGCACGCCGATCGTGTCGGAAACGGTTTCCGGATCGAGCGCCACCTTGTCGAGTTCGGTCAGCGCGCTGGCCCAGTCGATGGTCTCGGCAACCCCCGGCACCTTGAACAGCTCGATCTGGCGCAGCTTCTGTATGAACGAAACCACCTCTGCCGACAGCCGGCTGTTGGCCTGCGGTACTTTTCTGCGCACGATCTCCAGCTCGCGCTCGGCATTCGGGTAGTCTACCCAGTGATAGAGGCAGCGGCGCTTCAGCGCGTCATGGATCTCGCGGGTGCGGTTGGTGGTGATGATGACGATCGGCGGCTCCTCCGCCTTGATCGTGCCGAGCTCGGGCACCGTGACCTGGAAGTCGGAGAGAATTTCGAGCAGGAATGCCTCGAAGGCCTCGTCGGTGCGGTCGAGCTCGTCGATCAGAAAGACCGGGGCGGCGCCCGCCTTGCCGGTCAGTGCGTCGAGCACCGGGCGGCGGATCAGGTATTTTTCGGAAAAGACGTTGCGCTCCATGTCGGAGCGGTCGACCTTGCCGGCCGCCTCTTCCATGCGGATCTCGATCATCTGCGCGGCGTAGTTCCACTCGTAGACGGCGGACGAGACGTCGAGGCCTTCATAGCATTGCAGGCGGATCAGCCGGCGGCCGAGCGCTTGCGCCAGCACCTTGGCGATCTCGGTCTTGCCGACGCCGGCCTCGCCCTCAAGGAACAGCGGCCGCTTCATGCGCAGCGATAGAAACAGCACGGTCGCCAGCGACCGGTCTGCCACATAGTCCGCACCGGTCAGCAGATCGAGCGTCTCATCGATCGTCCGCGGTGCGGGACGCGGTTTCAACTCGGTCATTCTTTCTCCGTGGGTGCAGCCATCCAGGGCCTCTACAGAGCGTGATAGCCGCGGTCGTGATAGATCAGCGGCCGCAAATTATCGCCGGTGCGCAGGCCTGTCACCTTGCCAAAAAGCACACGGTGGGTGGCCAGATCCTTGGTGTCGATCAGTTCGCAGTCGAACACGGCGAGCGCGCCCTTCAGCGTGGGCGCGCCGGTCGAGATCATATCCCACTCGCCGAGCGCGAAGCGTTCCTCGACGGGCAGGCCGGTGAGGCCGGAAAAGCCGACCGACAGCGCCTCCTGGTCCGAAGCCAGCGCGTTCAAGGCGAACCTGCCATTCTTCACGAACGGCTCGTTCTTGGGATTTTCGCGATTGAGGCAGACCAGGATGGTCGGCGGCGTGTCCGACACCGAACAGGCTGCAATGACAGTCGCACCCCGCCTGCCGGCGGAACCATCGGTGGTGACCACATGGACGTGGCCGGCAAAATGGGCCATCGCGTCGCGATAGGCCTGCGGCCCTATGTCGTTCTTCTTCAGCACCGGCGATTTCCATTGGTTTGAAGCGAGATGAACCCAACCGTTATATATGGCGGGATATTGCATGCCACAAGCGAAGTGGTTGACATGCATCCTGAATTTCGCGTGTTGCGTGAAAGCTGACCAGCCTTTAGGTCTTGGCAGGAAGTGGCGCCGGCAAACACGCGACCGGCGCGGAGGAAATCTTCGCTCGCATGCGACCCCGGACAATAGGCACGACAACGACAATAGCGGTGCTGGCTTGGCTGTCTCTCGCCGGTGATGCGAACGCTGAGATGCTGCTGGTCGGCGTCGCAGCACCACTGTCCGGGCCGTCGGCGACCCTCGGCAAGCAGATCGAGGCGGGCGCCGGCCTGGCGGCAGCGGCGAACGGTGCTCAACTCAAGGTTGTCGACGACGCCTGCACGGCCGATGGCGGGGCTGCCGCGGCGAGGAAATTCGTTGCGTCGAAAGTCGGCGTGGTCGTCGGCTTCCTCTGCACCGAGGCGATCGAGGCGGCACTGCCGATCCTGAAGGACGCCGACATACCGGTCATCACCGTCGGCGTGCGCACCGAAAGCCTGACCGACCGGCGCGCCAAGACCGGCTGGCCGATCTTTCGGCTCGGGCCGCGCGGCGATGACGAGCGCAACGCCGTCGCCTTCAATCTCACCCGCCAATGGCAGAACGAGCTGTTCGCCATCATCGACGACGGCACGATTTACGGCCGCGAAATCGCCGAGACGCTTCGGGCGGCAGCCGAGCAGGCGGCGCTGAAACCGGTGTTCGTCGACACATTCAGGCCGCAGCTCGACAACCAGATCGGACTGATCGGGCGGCTGAGGAAGGCCGGTGCAACGCATGTCTTCGCCGGCGGCGACGGCGAAGACATCGCCATCATGGGCCGCGACGCCGGCCAACTCGATGCCGGCATCATTTTTGCCGGCGGCGAAGCGCTGCGCACACCGCCCGGCGACGTGCCTTATGCCACGGGCACGCTGATGATTGCGCCGCCCGAATGGGCCGATGTCGCCGACTCCAGGGTGCTCGAAAGCTTTGCCGCACAAAACATCGTGCCGGACGGCTACACGCTGCCGGCCTTTGCGGCGGTCGAGATCGCCGAAGCGGCGACGGCGCTGGCGGAAACCTCCGGCAAGCCATTGGCCGATGCGCTTACCGCGCATGACTTCAGCTCCGCGATCGGGCCCATCCGCTTTGACGGCAAGGGCGACTTGACCGAGAACCTCTATCGGGTCTTCCGTTTCAACGGCGCACATTTCGTGCCGGCGGAGGCCAAATGATGTTTCGGACAGGGCCGCGCAATCTCATCACCGATGTCGCCGGCCTGCGCGTCGGCAACGCTTCCGATGTTAGGCTGAAGTCCGGGGTGACCACCATCGTCTGCGACGAACCGGCGGTGGCCGGTGTCCAGATCCTGGGCGGTGCGCCAGGCACCCGCGAGACCGACCTGCTCGATCCGCACAATTCGATCGAGGCGATCCATGCCGTGGTGCTTTCGGGTGGCTCGGCTTACGGCCTCGATGCCGCATCCGGCGTACAGGCGGCACTGCGCGAAAACGGCATCGGCGTAGAGGTCGGCGGCTTTCGCGTGCCGATCGTGCCGGCGGCGATCCTGTTCGACCTGCGCAACGGCGGCGACAAGGACTGGGGCCGCTATCCGCCCTACCGCGATCTCGGCTATGAGGCGGCACAGGCAGTCGGCATCGATTTTGCGCTCGGCACGGTCGGCGCGGGCACCGGTGCCCTGAGTTCCGGCCTCAAGGGCGGCCTCGGATCGGCCTCGACGGTGCTCGACAGCGGCGTCACCATCGGCGCACTCGCCGCTGTCAATCCGACCGGCTCGGTGACGATCGCCCGTAGCAGGCACTTCTGGGCAGCGCCCTTCGAGATCGGCGACGAGTTCGGCGGGCTCGGTTATCCCACGCCGATGCCGAAGGACGCGAAAAGGATCCTGCTGAAATTTCGCGACAAGCACGTCGGAGGCAACACGACCATCGCCGTCATCGCCACGGACGCCCTTCTCACCAAGGCCGCCGCAAAACGCCTGGCGATATCAGCGCATGACGGCTTCGTGCGCGCCATTTGGCCGACACATACGCCGGCCGACGGAGATCTGGTTTTCGCGCTGGCGACCGGCAAGAGCGGCATCGAGCTCGCGCCCAACGACGCCATCGAGCTTTACGCCGCGGCCGGCGCCACCATGGCGCGCGCCATCAGCCGCGGCGTCTTTGCCGCGACGCCCGCCGATGGCGACCTGTTTCCGGTCTGGTCGTCGCGCTGAATGCGGGCTGCCGCGGCCCGTCATCAGGTGGGGTCGGATTTTTCTTCCTCGAACGTGACCGCGACATCCGAATTTGCCGACAGCCGGACTTTCTGGCCCTCGACTTCGGCTACGAGGCTGAGCGGAATGAAGTGGTGATGCCCCCTGTGGGCGCCCTCGCCGCTGTC
Organism: Mesorhizobium sp. WSM4810; assembly: GCF_055811235.1. NCBI lineage: Bacteria > Pseudomonadati > Pseudomonadota > Alphaproteobacteria > Hyphomicrobiales > Phyllobacteriaceae > Mesorhizobium > Mesorhizobium sp. WSM4810. Next base: position 115,236 of record NZ_JBVVQV010000003.1, read on the forward strand.
GCGCTTGGTCAGCTTGATTCGTTGTCCCTCAACTTTGTCGACAGTGCCGACATGGACGCCGTCGGCGCCGATCACTTCCATATGTTCGCGAATGCTGGCTGCATCGGTCATTGTGGGTTCTCCATTAGAGCGCCGCGCGTCCTTGGACGCGCAAAGGACGCTCTAACACTTTAAATCAACGCATCGTACTTTCCGAAAATCGATTCCGATTTTCGGGTCGATGCGGTGAAGCTGCCAACATAAACAAATGACGGCACGATTGGATGCATCGGGTTGCGTCTCAGAGCGCACGACGTTTTGACGATGTCGTGATAGTGATCGAAACAACGCTGGCTGCTCAAACGGAAATCCGATGCGAATTCTCGTCCTGTTTGCTGTGTCCCTCCTTGCCCAGTTTGCAACTTCGCTCGCTGCGCATGCCGGCGATGTTGCCGAGCTTGAAATCCTCGGCTTCACCGGGGATGGCGGCGCCTTCGTCTTCGAGGAGTATGGCGTCCAGGACGGGTCGGGGTTTCCCTATGCCAATCGCTATTACATCAATACCGCCGACGACAGTTTTCTCAAGGGCACGCCGATCAGGGTGCGGCTTGACGACGAGAACGCAACGCTCGATGCGGCGCGCCTTGCAGCCCGGCAGAAAGGTGAAGCTATCATCAAACAGGCGGAATTGACCGCGAATCGCGGCATCACCGCCGGCTCCAACCCGGTGACCGAGCTTTCGGCCGATCCGTTCCGCATGGTGGTCAACCCGCGGCCGATCTTTTCGCCGGTCGATGATCCGCTCGAGTTCCGGCTCGACGAGATCGGCATGAACGATACCGAAACCTGCCAAAACCTTGGCGAGATCAACGGCTTTCGCCTGATGCGCATCGAGGCTAAAGGCGGCGGCAAGACTGAACTCCTGCACGAAGACAAGTCGATCCCCAAAAGCAGGGGCTGCCCGAACGGCTATCGGATCGGCGCGGTGCAGACATTTTCCATGCAGGGCCTCAGCGCCTATGCCGTGCTGATCGCGGTGCGCCAGTACGGCTTCGAAGGGCCTGACTATCGCTGGATCGCGGTGACCGGCCGGCTGTGACGTCGCTCCCCGCCATACGCAACAGCGTCCTGGATCGCATCCGCAAGGCCTTGCCGTCGCCGTCCGCCGCAGTTTGCGGCGCGCTGCTGTGGGCCGCAGCGATGGGCGCCAGCGCACTTGTCAATCTGCTGCTGGACGACTGGGTGACCCCGGCAAATATCCGCTTCGTCTCGTTGCTCTATGCGGCGGGCGGTGCGCTCGCCTTTCCGGTTGGCCTGTTCCTGGCGCGGCTCGTCTCGCTCGGGCGGCATTGGCAAGTAGCCTTGGCGGCCGCCTTTGTCTGCCTTCTTGCCACCACGATCGGCTTCACCGGTGGGCTCTTTGCGCTGCAATACCGTTCCTACTATGCCCAGTGGCATGAACCTGCACTGACCATTGGCTGGTCCATCCAGTTCGTGCACACCATGGCGACGGCGTTCTATCAATTCATCGTGCTGGGCATCCGGCTTTATTTTCCGCTCGGTTTCATCGCGCTTGCTCTCGCCAGCATCTGGTTTGCGCGGCAGCAGCGTTGAGCATTTTGTCTGCCTCTGTTACGACGCGGGCGAACGCCCTCGCAAGTCAGGACTGACCGATGATCCCTCGCTACTCCCGGCCGGAAATGGTGGCCATCTGGTCGCCCGAAACCCGGTTCCGCATCTGGTTCGAGATCGAGGCCTACGCTTGCGACGCACTGGCCGAGCTCGGCGTGATCCCGAAGGAAGCCGCCAAAACCATCTGGGAAAAAGGCGGGGCCGCCAAGTTCGACGTCGAGGCGATCGACGAGATCGAGCGCGTCACCAAGCACGACGTCATCGCCTTCCTCACCCACCTCAGCGAATTCGTCGGTCCGGACGCCCGCTTCATTCATCAGGGCATGACGTCCTCGGACGTTCTCGACACCTGCTTTGCCGTGCAGCTCACCCGCGCCGGCGACATCCTTCTGGCCGACATCGACGGCCTGCTTGCGGCGCTCAAGCGCCGCGCCTTCGAACACAAGGACACCGTCACCATCGGTCGCAGCCACGGCATCCATGCCGAGCCGACCACCTTCGGCGTCAAGCTGGCGCAGGCCTATGCCGAATTCTCGCGCTGCCGCGAGCGGCTGGTGCACGCGCGCGAGGATATTGCGACATGCGCCATATCAGGTGCAGTCGGCACCTTCGCCAATATCGACCCCTATGTCGAAGAGCATGTGGCGAAGAAACTCGGATTGAAGCCGGAGCCGGTGTCGACGCAGGTGATCCCGCGCGACCGCCATGCGATGTTCTTTGCGACGCTCGCTGTCATCGCCTCGTCGATCGAACGGCTGGCGACGGAAATCCGCCATCTGCAGCGCACCGAGGTGCTGGAGGCCGAAGAGTATTTTTCGCCCGGGCAAAAGGGCTCGTCAGCGATGCCGCACAAGCGTAACCCGGTGCTGACCGAAAACCTCACCGGGCTTGCCCGCATGGTGCGTTCGTTCGCGATGCCGGCGATGGAGAACGTGGCGCTCTGGCACGAGCGCGACATTTCGCATTCGTCGGTCGAGCGCATGATCGGCCCGGATGCGACTGTGACACTCGATTTCGCGCTATCGCGGCTGACCAGTGTCATCGACAGATTGCTCGTCTATCCCGACAACATGCTGAAGAACATGAACAAGTTCCGCGGCCTCGTGCATTCGCAGCGTGTGCTGCTGGCGCTGACGCAGGCCGGCGTCAGCCGTGAGGACGCCTACCGGCTGGTGCAGCGAAACGCCATGAAAGTATGGGAGCAAGGCGCTGATTTCCTTGAGGAACTTTTGGCCGACAAGGAGGTCACCGCAGCCTTGCCCGAGGCCGAAATTCGTGAAAAATTCGACCTGGGTTATCATACCAAGCATGTCGACACGATCTTCAAGCGGGTGTTCGGAGAAGCGTGAGGCCACGCGGTTTTGACCGGTCCTGGCCGGCGGTTCCAAGCTGGAACACGACCTCGTCGCCAACCATCAAACTGCGAGATTTGCCGAAGCGCAAACGGCAGGCTCGCCCTTCTCCCCTTGGGGGGGAGAAGGTGGACCGGCGCGCAACGCCGAGACGGATGAGGGGTGTTCCAGCCTAGCGCAGCCTTCACCTGCTCAGCGCGCACCGTCAGGTTCAAATAATCAAGCCTTGCCGGGAACGGTCCTGATCACCGTTCCCCACGGGTCCTCGCGCGTCGCTGCATCAGTCACATTGTCGGACCGCATTTCGACCCAGGCGAGGCCGGACCGGGAAGGATCGCGACGGCCGGCGCCGGCGCTCTGCCACGAATTGGCGCCTATGTGGTGGTGGTAGCCGCCTGACGACAGGAACACCGCCGCGCCACCATATTTCGCCATGGTATCGAAGCCGAATTCCTGGTGCCACCAGGCCTCGGCGTCTTCCGGCCGTCCGACGCGCAGATGGACATGGCCGATGATGCTGTTGTCCGGCATGCCCTGCCAGGCGGCATTGCCGGCGGGCACGTCGGCGACGACCGACGAAATATTCAGCCGTTCGGTCGCCATCGCTATCTTGTCACCATTCCACTTCCAGTCCTCATGGCGGCGGTCGGAATAGATCTCGATGCCGTTGCCTTCGGGATCGGTCAGGTAGAGCGCCTCGCTGACCAGATGGTCGGAAGCGCCGTCGATGCCGATATTGTTGGCGATGGCGTGGTTGATCCAGCGCCCGAGGTCGGCCCGGCTGGGCAGCAGGAAGGCAGTGTGAAACAGGCCGGCGCTGCGCGGATCGTCAGGCTTCGCCGCTGCAACCGCTTCGATGTCGAGCAAGGGACGATTGGCGGCGCCCAGCGTGATCGTGCCACCGGTGCGGCTCAGTTCCTGCAGCCCGATGACATCGCGATAGTAAGCGGCCAAGCTTTCGGCATCTCGCGCCCGCAGCCCGACGCGGGCAACGCTGACCGGGGTCGTGGCGGCAAAAGGCAATTCGCTCATCAAAGTCTCCGTTTGGCCGGCCTTCGACGAGATCCCCAAAACCAGGAGCCCGCGCCACCTACCATCGTACGTCGTGTCAGTTCCAAGTCCTGGGTCTCATGTACACGGCTGTTTCTTTTCCCGATGACAGATCGTCGTTCTTGATCGTTCACACAAGACGTCAAGAAGCGAACATGGTGTTCACAATTATGAGCAATCGCAAAATGATCAGACCCAGTTGCGCATGATCTTGTTCAAAAACCGCTTCACACTTTTTGGGATCATGCGCGGTTGCACGAAACCGTGTCCCTCGCTACATGCGCGCCATGAAAGTCAGGGATGCAGACATTCTCATCGTGCCGGGCTACACCAATTCCGGTCCCGACCATTGGCAGAGCCGCTGGCAATCGAAATTGTCGACGGCGCGGCGCGTCGAGCAGGCGGAATGGTCGAAGCCAGTGCGCGAAGACTGGACGGCGAGCGTGGCGAAGGCGGTCAACGAGGCCGAGCGACCGGTCGTCATCGTCGCGCACTCACTCGGCGTCGCTGCCGTGATCCAGGCAATGCCGCAGTTCCAGCGTCCGGTCGCCGGAGCCTTCTTCGTGGCGCCGCCCGACGTCGCCAACCCAGAGATAAAACCCAGGCACCTGATGACCTTCGGACCTTATCCGCGCGAGCCGCTGGCATTTCCCTCGGTGGTGATCGCCAGCCGCAACGACCCGTTCTGCACCTTCGAGGTGGCCGAGGACATTGCCGGCGCCTGGGGCTCGCTGTTCATCGACGCCGGCGAGTCCGGACATCTCAACGCCGATGCCGGCTTCGGCCCGTGGCCGGAAGGCTCGATGACTTTTGCGAAATTCCTGACCGACCTTTAGTGCATGTCGCCCAAAAGCATGCCCTCGGGCCTGACCCGAGGGTGCGAAGCGGTTTTGGGACGACATGCATAAAACAAAGACTTTAAGCGCGTTACATTCCCTTCAATGCGACGCGCTTTAGGCGCTGATCGAGTCCCTCACGCTCTTCAGCAGGGTTTTTGCCCCCAGCCCGATCAACGCGTGCTCGGAGCCCATCGCCAGCAGCCGATAGCCCATCGACACCACACGGCCGGCGATGGCCGGCTCGATGACGTAGATCGCGGCATGCTTGCCGGCCTTGCGCGTCCGCTCGGCGATCGAGGCGACTGTTTCCATCATGCTTTCGAGCGTCGAGTTGACGGCGGCGCCGTTCGACCAGGCAATCGAAAAATCCGATGGCCCGAGGAAGATGCCGTCGATACCCGGCGTGTCGAGGATGCCGTCGAGTGCATCGAGCGCGGCGCGCGTTTCGACCATGGCGAAGGCCATGGTGCGCGCGTTGCTGTCGCGCAGCCAGTCGGCATAGTCGCCCTTGCCATGACGCGGAAAGGCATAAGTCGGGCCCCAGGAGCGCTCGCCGAGCGGCGGATACTTCATGGCGGCAGCGAACAGCCTGGCATCCGCCACCGAATTCACCATCGGCGCAATCACCGCCTCGGCGCCGAAATCGAGCGCGCGGCTGGCCATGTCGAAGCGGCCAACCGGAATGCGCACCAGCGCCGGTTTGTTGGCGGCCAGCACCGGCCCAAGGCCGCGCAGCACGCTGTCCTCATGATGTCCGCCATGCTGCATGTCGAGCGTGACGGCATCGAACCCCTGTCTGGCAAGAATCTCGACCGTCAGGGCATCAGGCACGCCAGACCATGCGGTGCACAAGGTTTCATCGGCCGCAAGGCGTGACTTGAGGGACATGGGCGCCTTCCTTATTCGACCTCGCATCGGCCCAAAATCGGCAAGCCCGATGCGAGGAGTCAAAGTTGAGCGTACCTCGTACTTTCCGAATGGATGCACGTCGCTCTAATGCAGTTCAGCCGGAAACAGCTGCAAAGGCAAAGAAAAACCGCCCGGAGGGGCGAGGCGGTCGATTGGTCCAGCGTGTCGATTGGCTCAGAGCAAGGGTCAGGTGTTCTTGATCTGCTCGATTGCCTGCGCCATCAGATCGTCCATGGTGCGGCGAATCTGATGATCCGACTGGGCGACTCCAGCTTCGTCGAAATCCTTGCGGATCTTGCGGAAAACGTCGTGGTCGCCGGCTTCCTCGATATCGGCGAGGACGACCTGGCTGGCATAGGCTTCGGCGTCGGCACCGGCCTTGCCGAGCTTTTCGGCGGCCCACAGGCCGAGCGCTTTGTTGCGGCGGGCCGCAGCCTTGAACCGGAGTTCCTCGTCGATTACGAACTTGCGCTCGAAGCCCTCCTCGCGATCTTTCATGCTGCTCATGGCATCCCTCCGGTCAAATCCGATTTGGTTGGCAGTCGAAATATGTGTCTTGCCCAGCACAAACCAAAAGGCCGCGGGCCGGTCAATATGCTACATCACTTGCTGCGCTGCGGCATTTCATTCCGGAAAGCGGTGATTGAAAGGATTTGCCGATTGAGCAAACACTGCGATTGGGATAGACACCGGCATTGAACCCCTACCGTTGCCGCACTAATTTAGGCATACGGACAGGAACTGGTCGCTTGCCGCCTGCCCGGAAATCCAGAGAAAAGATCAGATGAAAAATCGCCGCCGCATTTATGAAGGCAAGGCCAAGATCCTCTATGAGGGCCCTGAGCCGGGAACACTGATCCAGTTCTTCAAGGACGACGCGACCGCTTTCAACAAGAAGAAGCACGAAATCGTCGATGGCAAGGGCGTGCTCAACAACCGCATTTCCGAGCACATCTTCAACCATCTCAACCGGATGGGCATTCCGACCCATTTCATCCGCCGGCTCAACATGCGCGAGCAGCTGATCAAGGAAGTCGAGATCATCCCGCTCGAGGTGGTCGTGCGCAATGTCGCCGCCGGCTCGCTGGCCAAGCGTCTCGGCATCGAGGAAGGCACCGTGCTGCCGCGCTCGATCATCGAATTCTATTATAAGGCCGATGCGCTCGACGACCCAATGGTGTCTGAAGAGCACATCACTGCTTTCGGCTGGGCAAGCCCGCAGGAGATCGACGACGTCATGGCGCTGGCCATCCGCGTCAACGACTTCCTCTCCGGCTTGTTCATGGGAGTCGGCATCCAGCTTGTCGACTTCAAGATCGAATGCGGCCGGCTGTTCGAAGGCGACATGATGCGCATCGTCGTTGCCGATGAGATCTCGCCGGACTCGTGCCGTCTGTGGGACGTGGCGACCCAGGACAAGCTCGACAAGGATCGTTTCCGCCGCGACATGGGCGGTCTGGTCGAAGCCTATCAGGAAGTCGCCCGCCGCCTCGGCATCATGAACGAGAACGAGCCGCCGCGTCCCGCCGGGCCGGTGCTCGTCGCCTCGACCGATGGCCTCAAAGGCAAGCCGCACTGAGATTTCTTGCCGCTCAACGTCGAACAGGAGCATGTCCAGCGTGATCAAGGCCCGCATTACCGTCACTCTCAAGAACGGCGTGCTCGACCCGCAAGGCAAGGCGATCGAACACGCATTGTCCGGGATGGGCTTTGACGGCGTCGGCCAGGTGCGGCAGGGCAAGGTTTTCGACGTCGAGCTTGCCGAGAGCGACAAGGCCAAGGCCGAGGCCGATCTCAAAGCCATGTGCGACAAGCTTCTGGCGAATACGGTGATTGAGAACTATAGTGTGGCCATTACCTGAGGTTGTGCCGGAGGGTATATGACTGAAGCCACGAACGAGTTGATGTACGAGCTCCTGAAGCGTGTGCACCACGAAGTTGCTGAACTTCGACCAGATGTATCCGAAGTGAAGCGGGAGTTGAACGCAATTCGGGGTCACATGGTCGCAACGCAAAGCGACATCCATAACATCTACGGCATTCTTGGCCGTCAAGACGATCGTCTCGAACGTATAGAGCGCCGTCTCGAATTGCGTGGACTTGCCGAAGCCCAGGGGCCTTACGAACCGAAATGAAATCAGCCGTCGTTCTTCTGCCGGGCCTCAACCGTGACCGCGACATGATCGCGGCGCTGACCAAGATTTCGGGAACGCCGCCGGTCACGGTCTGGCAAACCGATACCGAAATCCCCGACGTCGACCTGATCGCCATTCCCGGTGGCTTCTCCTTCGGCGATTATCTGCGCTGCGGCGCCATTGCGGCGCGCATGCCGGTGATGCGGGCGGTCGCCGAAAAGGCGGCCAAGGGCGTGATGGTCATTGGCGTCTGCAACGGCTTCCAGATCCTGGTCGAGGCCGGCCTTTTGCCAGGCGCCTTGATGCGCAACACGTCGCTGAAATTCGTCTGCCGACAGGTCAAGCTGCAGATCGCCAACGCCAACACAATGTTCACCCGCCGCTACCAGCCGGGCCAGATCATCCGCTCGCCGGTGGCGCATCATGACGGCAATTACTTTGCCGACGCCGAGACGCTGCGCAGGCTCGAAGGCGAAGGCCAGGTCGTGTTCCGCTATGCCGAAGGCACCAATCCCAACGGCTCGATCAACGACATTGCCGGCATCATAAACGGCCAGGGCAATGTGCTCGGCCTGATGCCGCATCCCGAGAACCTGATCGAAGCGGCGCATGGCGGCAGCGACGGCCGGGCGCTGTTCGAAAGTGCGCTTGGCATCGCCGCTTGATATCTTCAGCGTTCATCTTTTTTCCGAATCGAAATAGGCGCCGCATGAGCCCGAGACAGACGATCGCCCGCCTCGCTCTTGTCGCCGCCGCCTGCCTTGTGCTCGCCTCCTGCCAGTCGAAGCCGAAGAACGCGCCGGCGCCTTCGGGCAAGAGTGCGGCGCTGCTTGCCATGGAACAGGTGGCGATCGCCGCCCACAAATGCTGGATCGCCAGCAAGGATCCCGCTTTCAAGCCCTATCAGATGGCCAACGAGCTGAATTCGTTCACCGGCACGCCGCGCTTCCTGCTGGTTCCGGTCAAGCATTATGGCGGAAAGCCGTTGCTGGTCGTGCAGGCACAGGGCAATTCACGCCGGGTTGACGTGTACGGTCCGCTGATGGCCGAACCGCTCGGCGCACGCATCGGCTCGGACATTGCCCGCTGGCAGGCTGGCAATCAGGCCTGCGGTGCGGCTGCATAGGGCTGCGCGCCGCTTCGCGCAGGTCGCCGGTCTAGGCATCGGCCTGGCCGCCCTTGTCCTGCAAATCTGCACCACCGTTCAGGCGTCGATGGCAGCCGGCCGCAGTTTTGTCGGCTCGCTGGTCTTCTATTTCAGCGCGTATTCTCAGGCCCAGAACGGCCTCAGACCCTCACGATGGGCGTCGGCACGCGAGATGCCGATATCCCTAAGCTGATCGTCGGTCATTTCCAGCAAGACCAGCCGACTGCGCCGGCGATCCAGCAAGCGGCCGATCCGGTTTGCAAGTGAGCTGACCCTTCGCACCAAGCGACGGACATAGCCTTGACGGCCTGACGGGCGGGCTCCGGGCAATCCAGCTCTCATGTAACGGATTGTATCGATTGCAGTCATTTTCTTGCTACCGAAATTCGAGATTGTACCTATTTGTTGCTCGGTCACCATATGTATTGACTCTCAAAACGGTGCAATATAGAAAATTGTCACCATGACAAATTGGCTTCCCGACCTTTCCGCCGGCTCCGGGCCGCTCTATCAGCGGCTTGCAGATTCCATCGAAACGGACATCGACCGTGGCGTGATCGCCGCCGGGGCAAAATTGCCGCCGCAGCGCGATCTGGCATACGACATCGGCACGACCGTCGGCACGGTCGGCAGGGCCTACCAATTGTTGCGCGAGCGGGGCCTAGTGAGCGGCGAAGTCGGACGCGGAACCTATGTGCTTGGCCGGCATGACACCAAGACCGATCTGCTGGCGCCCGACCCGCAGGTGGAAGGCACGCGCTATATCGATGCGCCTCGCGGCAAACTGCGCTTCGACAGCACGACTGCGCCTGATACCGGCCAGGGCGCCATTGTCGCCGATGTGCTTTCGCGCACGGCGCAGGAGCATCCGTACGAGATTTCAAGCTATACGCGGGATTTTCCCAACCGCTGGGTCGAGGCCGGCTGCAGCTGGCTGTCGCGAAATTCGTTTCGCCCAAGCCCCGATGGCATCGTTCCGACGCTCGGCACCCATGCCGCGGTTATGGCGGCGATTGCCGCGCTGACCACGCCCGGCGACTATATCGTCTTCGAGCACCTCACCTATTCGCAGATTTCTCGCAGCGCCGGCCTGATCGGCCGCCGCACCGCGCTGGTGACGTCGGACGCGGAAGGGCTCGATCCAGAGGATTTCGAGCGCGTCTGCGCGCAAAAACACCCGAAAATGATGTTCCTGATGCCGACGGCACAGAACCCCACACTGGTGACACTGTCGGCAACGCGCCGCGAGGCCATCGCGCGCGTCGCGCGCGAATACAATGTCATCCTGATCGAGGACGATCTCTATGGCGATCTGACCGACGACCCGACGCCGCTCCTGGCCGAATATGCCCCCGAACGGACCATCGTTGCCGGCGGCCTGTCGAAATCGGTTGCGGCCGGCGTTCGCGGCGGCTGGCTCGCCTGTCCGCCGGCCTATCGCCACCGGATCCGGGTCGCTCACAAGATGCTGACGGGTGGCCTCCCCTTCCTGCTGGCGGAAGTGTGTAGCCGACTGGTTCTGTCCGGCCAGGCCAGCGAGATGCGCAAGCGCAGCATCGTCGAGATCAACGCGCGCGTGGCGATCGTGCGCGAGACACTAGCCGGGTTCGACTTCAACGCACTAGACAATGTGCCCTTCGTCTGGCTCACCCTGCCCGATCCATGGCTTTCCGGCACCTTCAAGAACGCCTGTCTCGAACATGGCGTGCTCATCGACGACGAGGACGAGTTCAAGGCCGGGCGTTCCGAGCAGGTTTTTCACGGCGTGCGGTTTGGCGTTTCACAGCCGGAGCGACGAGAGGACATCGCCGGCGGCGTCGGCGTGATCCGGCGGCTGCTGGACGAGGGCCGCGCCGGCTACGACAGTTTCTCCTGAACCGGCTTGAAACCGGCGGGCGGAGTGGCGATCTTTCGCTCCTTGCTGCACCCTTTCCATCGTTTTTCGTCGCTTGATGGGTGTATCGGCTGCAAAGCTTGCGATAAGACGGGACTCGATCCCAAGGACATAAATTGCCGCCCATGACCATTTCTAATTCCGTGCCGATCACTCCGGAACTCATTGCCGCGCACGGGCTGAAGCCCGACGAATATCAGCGCATCCTCGACCTGGTCGGGCGCGAGCCGAGCTTTACCGAGCTCGGCATCTTTTCGGCGATGTGGAACGAGCACTGCTCGTATAAATCCTCGAAAAAGTGGCTGCGCACGCTGCCCACCACCGGGCCGCAGGTCATCCAGGGCCCGGGCGAGAATGCCGGCGTGGTCGATATCGGCGACGGCGACTGCGTGGTCTTCAAGATGGAGAGCCATAACCACCCCTCCTTCATCGAGCCCTATCAGGGCGCGGCGACCGGCGTCGGCGGCATCCTGCGCGATGTCTTCACCATGGGCGCGCGGCCGATCGCGGCAATGAACGCACTGCGCTTCGGCGCGCCGGACCACCCCAAGACCAGGCACCTCATCGCCGGCGTCGTTGCCGGCGTCGGCGGCTACGGCAATTCCTTCGGCGTGCCGACGGTCGGCGGCGAGGTCAATTTCGACGCGCGCTACAATGGCAACATCCTGGTCAACGCGTTTGCGGCGGGGCTGGCCAAGACCGATGCGATCTTCCTGTCGGAAGCCAAGGGAGTCGGCCTGCCGGTCGTCTATCTCGGCGCCAAGACCGGCCGCGACGGTGTCGGCGGCGCCACCATGGCCTCGGCCGAATTCGACGACAAGATCGACGAGAAGCGGCCCACCGTCCAGGTCGGCGACCCGTTCACCGAAAAATGCCTGCTCGAAGCCTGCCTCGAACTGATGGCGTCCGGCGCCGTCATCGCCATCCAGGACATGGGTGCTGCCGGCCTCACCTGCTCGGCGGTCGAGATGGGCGCCAAGGGCGACCTCGGCATCGAGCTCGACCTCGACAATGTGCCGGTGCGCGAGGAGCGCATGAGCGCCTATGAGATGATGCTGTCGGAGAGCCAGGAGCGCATGCTGATGGTGCTGCGCCCCGAAAAGGAAAAGCAAGCCGAGGCGATCTTCCACAAATGGGGCCTCGACTTCGCCATCGTCGGCAAGACAACCGACGATCTGCGCTTTCGCGTGCTGCACCAGGGCGACGAAGTCGCCAATCTGCCGATCAAGGACCTTGGCGACCAGGCGCCGGAATATGACCGTCCCTGGACCGAGCCGAAGAAGCCGGCGCCGCTGGCGGCCGGCGATGCACCGCAAGCGGATGTCGCTGAGGCGCTGCTGAAACTGCTTGGCGGGCCCGACCTGTCCTCGCGTCGCTGGGTATGGGAACAATACGACACGCTGATCCAGGGCAATTCGCTGCAGCTTCCGGGTGGCGATGCCGGCGTGGTGCGCGTCGAGGGCCATCCGACCAAGGCGCTCGCCTTCTCCTCCGACGTGACGCCGCGCTATTGCGAGGCCGACCCTTACGAGGGCGGCAAGCAGGCGGTGGCCGAATGCTGGCGCAATCTTACCGCCACCGGCGCCCTGCCGCTCGCGGCCACCGACAACCTCAATTTCGGCAACCCGGAACGACCCGAGATCATGGGCCAGTTGGTCGGCGCCGTGAAAGGCATCGGCGACGCCTGTCGCGCGCTCGGCTTTCCGATCGTCTCCGGCAATGTCTCGCTCTACAACGAAACCAACGGGCAAGGCATCTTGCCGACGCCGACCATCGGCGGCGTCGGACTGATCGCCGACTGGTCCCAGATGGCGCGGATCGGCTTTGCCGCCGAGGGCCAGATGATCCTGCTGGTCGGCGCGCCGGCGATGTGGGGAACGCATCTCGCCCAGTCGGCCTATATGCGCGACATCCATGGCCGCACCGACGGCCCGCCGCCGCCGGTCGATCTCGACCATGAAAAGCGCGTCGGCGACCATGTGCGCGCCCTGATCGCCTCCGGCGTCGTCACATCAGCGCATGACGTTTCCGATGGCGGCATTGCCGTCGCGCTGGCCGAGATGGCGATGGCGTCCGGCATCGGCGCGACCGTCCCCGGCCTGGTCGGGACCGATCCGATCCCGGTCTGGTTCGGCGAGGATCAGGGCCGCTACCTCTTGACACTGTCGATCGATCCGCAAAGCAAGGAATGGGACGCCATTCGCGAACAGCAGAGCAAGCTCGGCATCTTCGCGCCGTGGATCGGCTCGACCGGCGGCAGCGACCTGAAACTCGGCGAGGCGCGGGCGATTCCTGTCGGCGAATTGACCGCTGCCCACGAATCCTGGTTTCCTCGCTTCATGGCAAATGAGGTCGTGGACCCCTGATTTGATCGAGCGGGGTCGTTGCGGTGTGGTTCATCCGCCGTTTCGATCATATCTATGAGATCTGAACAAGGAATCCTCACATGGCAATGGACGCGCACGACATCGAACGGTTGATCAAGGAAGGCATTCCGGACGCCAAGGTGACGATTCGCGACCTGGCCGGCGACGGCGACCATTATGCGGCCGAAGTCGTGGCCGAGAGCTTTCGCGGCAAAAGCCGCGTCCAGCAGCACCAGATGGTTTACGACGCGCTGAAGGGCAATATGGGCGGCGTGCTGCACGCGCTCGCACTGCAGACCAGCGTGCCGGAATAGGCTTTTTTAGGGCTTGCTGGCTTGGGAAGATAGCCGTCCGATGCTCTTGGCCCAGGCCATCCTTTGCGCCATTTGCGTGACGAGGCGGCAAACGTCTTGTTTCAGGCAACCTATGGGTTTATTTGAAAGGGTATGTTTCGAGCCCGGCTCCCGCGGGCATGAAAGGATTTTCTATGAGCGGTATCAACGACTACATCGACAGCGAAGTGAAGGCCAACGACGTCGTTCTCTTCATGAAGGGCACGCCCGGTTTTCCGCAATGCGGATTTTCCGGTCAGGTCGTGCAGATCCTCGACTACATCGGGGCCGACTACAAGGGCGTCGACGTGCTGACCTCGGCCGAGCTGCGGCAAGGTATCAAGGAATACTCCAACTGGCCGACAATCCCTCAGCTCTACGTCAAAGGTGAGTTCGTCGGCGGTTGCGACATCGTCCGCGAGATGTTCCAGGCTGGCGAACTGCAGACGTTCCTCGTCGAAAAGGGCGTCAGCGTCAAAGGCGCCGCCTGACGAACATTTAGGGCACTTCGCCAAGCTGATTATCTCCCCGGTATCGGGGCACAAGACGAATGAATGCGCCGGTGCGCCGGCGCTTTTTCGTTTGAAGATCGGACTTTGCCGTGGATCAGCATGCAGAAGCGCAGCAACAGGCAAGCACCTTGCCTATTCCGCGCTGGGAATTCATCGCGCTGTGCGCGGCGTTGATGGCGCTCAACTCGCTGGCCATCGACATCATGCTGCCGGCGCTGCAGCAGATCGGCGCCTCGCTGGGCGTGGAAAATGAAAACCATCGCCAATATGTGATTGCCGCCTATATTCTCGGCTTTGGCGGCGGACAGCTCTTCTTCGGGCCGATCTCGGACCGCTTCGGACGCCGCGCTCCGCTCGTCGTCGGACTGGTTATCTACGTCGCCGCGGCGAGTGCGGCGGCAATCGCCCCGACATTTGCCACGCTTATTCTATGCCGGGTGGTGCAAGGCATCGGCGCGGCGGCCACACGCGTCATCGCCGTCTCGATCGTGCGCGACACCTTCGACGGTCGGCGCATGGCCGAAGTCATGTCGCTGATCTTCATGGTCTTCATGGCCATTCCGGTGGTGGCGCCAGGCATCGGCCAGGTCATCATGCTGTTTGCCTCCTGGCACTGGATCTTCATCACCATGGCGGCCGGGGCGCTGATCGTGTCGGCGTGGGCGCTGCTGCGGCTGCCCGAAACGCTGCATCCCGAATATCGCCGGCCGCTGACGGCATCATCCGTCCTTGGCGGTTTCCGCATCGTGCTGACCAATCGCATCGCGCTATGCTATGCCTTCGCCAGCACTTTTGCCTTCGGTGCGATGTTCGGCTTCATCAACTCGGCGCAGCAGATCTATGTCGACGTCTTCGGCGTCGGCGAGATGTTCCCGGTGATTTTCGCAGGGATCGCCGGCGTGCTCTCCTTTTCGAGCTATCTGAATTCGCGCCTTGTCGGCCGCATCGGCATGCGCCGCCTGTCGCAAAGCGCGCTGCTCTTGTTTCTGGCCATCAGCCTCGCCTGGCTGGTCGTTTCCATCCAGATGAAGATGCCGCTCTGGCTTTTCATCACCTTCTTTGCCTGCACGATGGTCCCGTTCGGCGCACTCGGCGCGAATTTCAACGCGCTCGCCATGGAGCCGCTCGGCCAGTTGGCCGGGACAGCGTCGTCCATTCTGGGCTTCATGCAGACCTTCCTCGGCGGCGTGCTCGGCACGCTGATCGGCCAAGCCTTCAACGGCACGGTGACGCCCTTGGCCGCCGGATTCTGCAGCGTTTCGCTTGGCGCATTGGTGATGGTGCTGATCGCCGAGCGCGGCAAATTCTTCCAGCCGCAGAACCCGCCGGTTTAAGGCCGAACGCGTTTCAGGATTCATCCCCGCTCGCTGCGGTGAAGCGAGGGAACAGCAAACGCCCTGCGATCGCCCCACCCATCCTGTCCGAAACCGGCAGTGGCAGAGCCTTGTCGAGGGCCTCGAGGACGGAAGCGACGAAAGCCCGGTTGAGGCTGCCATCACCCCCCAGACGGGAGTAGGTGGCGCGAGGCTTGCCGATAAGTGTGCCGTTTCGGCGAATTGAGAACTGCAGCGTCAGGGTCATGCCCGCGGTTCCGGGCGGCGGCTCCCAACAGGCGACGATCGCGGAGAACATCTCGTTTATGGTGTCGACGGGTTCGGGACTGCGACAGCCGCGCTCCTGCGATGTTGCCGCGTTAGGACCGGCAACCAGGGCAAGGGTAAGGGCGACAATTGCGGACCGAGGTTTCATCTCGGGTCTCCGGTTTCGCGCGATAAATGTAATCGAATTTATCGACGAAAGCTTCCATCGAGTATCAGCGCTGCGGATGGATCCTTTCAGACGTCGGCGTCGATAACGGCGAGCGCCGCATCGATGCCTTTGCCGACCGCAAGCTTTTCGCCCAATGCATTCATCGCGCCGCCAAGTGCCGTCAGCGCCGCGATCGCATAGATCGGCTGGGCGGTCGGGCCCATATGGCCGATACGCGTCAGCTTGCCCAATGTTTCGCCGCGGCCAGACGAGAACACCACGCCGTAGCGGGCGCGTGCGGCCTGGCGAAGCGCCTCCTCGTCGATGCCTTCGGGTGTCCTGACAGCGGTCGTGGTCGGCGATGCGATGATGTCGCTGGCCGCCCAGATCGACAGACCCATGGCGGCGACCCCGGCGCGCATGGCCTTGGCGGTGAGCGCGTGGCGCGCCCACACCGCCGCCGGTCCCTCGTTGAGGTAGAGGTCGAGCGCAACGTCGAGCCCGTTCATCTGCGCGACGGACGGCGTGAACGGAAACGGCTTGTCCTTCGACCACGTATGCTCCCAGTCGACGATGCTGAGCATCGATCCGCGTGGCGTTGCCTCGTTGGCCTTCATCTTCGCCCAGGCCCGCTCGCTGACGCCCATCATCGTCAGACCAGGAGGCGCGCCAAGGCATTTGTTCGGGCCGGTGACATAAACATCGGCCTTGCAGTCCTCCGGATGCGTTTTCATGCCGCCGAAGGACGAAACGGCATCGACGATCAGATAGGCGCCATGCGCCGAAACCAGCGCGCCGATGGCGTCGATCGGGTTGATGGTGCCCGACGGGGTGTCGTGATGGCAGACGGAAACGATGCTGATTTCCGGATGCGCTGCCAGCATTGCCGCAACCGCCTGCGGGTCGATCGCCTCGTTATAGGGCACCTCGATTTCGAGCAGATGCGGCGAATAGCGCTTCGCCCAATAGCCAAACGCCTTGCCGTAGACTCCCGAGGCAAGGTTGAGCACGACGTCGTCGGGCGTGATCAGGGAGGCTGCCGCCGCCTCCAGGCCAAGCACCGGCTCGCCATGCAGGATGACCGGCTTGTTCGACAGCCGCATCGCCTTCTGCGCCTTGTCGACCACACGCTCGTAAAAGAGCTGGAACGCCGGGTCGTGATCGTAGAGCACGGTGCGGCCGAGGCCGCGCAGCACGTCGGGATAGGCGTTCACCGGCCCGGCAGTAAGCGTGATGACCGGTTCGGCGTGTTCGAGATAGCGCATGGTCTTGTCTCCGCATCGGCGGCGATCGGCCGTAGAAATGCATGTAAGTCTTGAAGTTCTCCATGTCGTGCGAATGCATCAGCTCGGCGCCACAATCCTCGGCTGGCTTCATCCGGCCGATGCCAAACGGCCTATTCCGCCCACAGTTCCCGGCGCAGTTCGCGCCAGCTTGCTTCGTCCGGTGCGACAAGAAGGCCACCGCCGACATGCGACGGCCGATAGGTGCTGCCGTCGAAACGCGCGGCGTAACCACCGGCCTCGGCATGGATCAGCACACCGGCCAGATGATCCCACGGCATCAGCTTGTTGTAGACGATGAAGTGGGCGTGGCCGCTCGCCAGCAGGCGGTATTCGTGAGCCGCGCAGCGATAGCCGAATTGCGACAAGGATTTCGTCTGGTTGCGCGCCAGCCGTGACCGTTCCGGCTCGGGCATATATTGCCAGGAAACCGCGCCGGTCATTTGCGAGAGCGGCGCAGGCTCGGCGACATGCACCTTCTCCAAAGTGCCATGCGCATGCCGTATGTGGCTGCCAGCACCGCTGGCGCCGATCAGCCAGTCCTTGCCGATGGGATCGTGAATGATGCCGGCGACGGTCTCGCCCTTCACCACGACGCCGAGCATGACGCCGAACAGCGGCACGCCGGAGGCGAAATTGAAAGTGCCGTCGACCGGATCGATGACGAAGGCGAGATCGGCTTCGCCGAGGCCCTGGAGCAGCGCCGGGTCGTCGGAGCAGGCTTCCTCGCCGACGATCATCGCCTGCGGGTAGCGCTCACGCAGCCTGACGGTGATGAGCCGCTCGGCACTCACATCGGCCTCCGTCACCAGATCGGCTGCCGAGGTCTTCTGGCGGATGTCGCCCTCATCCAGCCGGCGAAAGCGCGGCATGATCTCGGCAATGGCAGCGTCGGACAGAAGCGTGGCGAGCCAGTCGATCGCGGTATCGTCAAATGTCATCGGGAACGTCTTGCCTTGCGGTCAGGGTTTCGTTGAGTCCGGCGAAATCGAACAGCTTTCTGTCGAGCAGATGCGAGGGCCGCACATTGGTCATGGCGTGGATCATCGTGTCCTTGCGGCCGGGCATGCGCTTTTCCAGGTCGTCGAGCATCGCCTTCATCGCATTGCGCTGCAAGCCGTCCTGGCTGCCGCACAGATCGCACGGAATGATCGGGAACTTCATGGCGCCGGCGAATTTTTCGAGATCGGCCTCGGCGCAATAGGCGAGCGGCCGCAGCACCATGACGTCGCCGTCGTCGTTGAGCAGTTTTGGCGGCATGGCGGCGAGGCGTCCGCCATGCAACAGGTTCATGAAAAAGGTTTCGAGAATGTCTTCGCGGTGGTGGCCGAGCACCAAAGCCGAGCAGCCCTCCTCGCGCGCGATGCGGTAGAGATGGCCGCGCCTGAGCCGCGAGCACAGCGAACAATAGGTGCTGCCCTGGGGAAGCTTGTCGGTCACCACCGAATAGGTGTCCTGATATTCGATGCGGTGCGCAATGGCGTATGTGTTGAGATAATCGGGCAGAATGTGCTTTGGAAAGTTCGGCTGGCCCTGGTCGAGATTGCAGGCCAGCAGGTCGACCGGCAGCAGCCCGCGCCATTTGAGGTCGAGCAGCAACGCAAGCAGGCCGTAGGAATCCTTGCCGCCGGACAAGGCGACCAGCCAGCGATCGCCGGGCCTGACCATCGAAAAATCGTCGATCGCCTGACGGGCGAGACGCAGCAGCCGCTTGCGCAGCTTGTTGAATTCGACGGAGGACGGCACATCGGCAAACAGCGGATGAAAGCCGCCTGCGGCGTCAGTGATCGGTTCGATTGTTTCTGGCAGCATGTTCATGGCGCGGCGGCCCAAAAATCCTTGTTGCTGCCCGGAGTAGCGCATCGGCCCGAAAATCGAAATCGATTTTCGGAGCCCCAAAGAAAAGGCCGCCTCGAGGGCGGCCTTCGATGATGTCGCAGATGAAAAAAATCAATCAGCGCGAATAGAATTCGACGACCAGGTTCGGTTCCATCTGCACGGCGAAGGGAACATCCGACAGCCCGGGGATGCGCCCGAAGGACGCCGTCATCTTGTTATGGTCGACCTCGATGTAATCAGGCACGTCGCGCTCAGCCAGGCCTACCGATTCCAGGACGATCACCAGCTGCTTCGACTTTTCGCGCACTTCGATGACATCGCCCGGCTTGCAGCGGTACGAGCCGATGTTGACGCGCTTGCCGTTGACATTGATGTGGCCGTGATTGACGAACTGGCGAGCGGCAAAAATGGTCGGCACGAACTTGGCGCGGTAGACGACCGCGTCGAGACGAGACTCGAGCAGGCCGATCAGATTCTCCGAGGTGTCGCCCTTGCGGCGGTTCGCCTCTTCATAGACCTTGCGGAACTGCTTTTCCGACACGTCGCCGTAGTGACCCTTCAGCTTCTGCTTGGCACGCAGCTGCAGGCCGAAATCGGAAAGCTTGCCCTTGCGGCGCTGGCCGTGCTGGCCAGGACCGTATTCGCGCTTGTTGACCGGGGACTTCGGGCGGCCCCAGATGTTTTCGCCGAGACGGCGGTCGATCTTGTATTTCGCGGATTCGCGCTTGCTCATCGCATTCCCTTTCAAAAAGACACACCCGGCACCTCATGGTCCGGGTGAAGGAAACGCGCCCTCCTCTGGCCCCCGTTTTCGAGACCTGACAGGGTTCTCCCACGCAACGCGGCGGAAAACCCACGGGACACGTCATTGCACATAAAGAAACCACCGGACGTTGCGGCCCGACGTTGGGGGCTGATTAGACGGAGATTTGACTGGTGTCAAGGTCGCGGTAGGCGTCGATGATGGCAGCCGATACGCCGCGGTATCCCCGCGCGCTGTGTGCGGGACCGCGGCTATCAATCATGGGACCTGTCCTGCAGGTGGGACAAGCGGCTAGTGTTTCGATTTCTTCTCGGGCAGGCCCTTGCGCTTGGTCTCGGCGAACTCCTCGAGCTGCTTTTCGCTCATCGATTTGTACATTCCCTTCGAAGCGCCCTTGAGCTCGCTCTTCTTGGTCTCGCCACGCTTGGCGGACAATGCCGCGCCGGCGGCTTTCTGCTGGGATTTTGAAGTGGCTGGCATGATCGTTTCTCCCGTCTTGCGATGAGAGAAAAACGCAGCGGTCGTGGTGATGTTCCCAGATATCAGGAAATCGCCAGCCCAAACCCCTGAATCAGGCAGCGAGTCGGGAAATCGGCCCGCTTCGAGGTGAAGACAGCAAGGTCGGCGCCTTCCGGCAACGCCTCGCCGCGGTGGCTGGCCTCGGCGCCCGCGAGCAGCGAGAGCGCCCGTCGCGCGATCGCCTCGGCGGGATCGAGCCAATCGACCGGCCAGGGTGCCGTCTTGCGCATGCGATTGGCCAGAAAGGGATAGTGGGTGCAGGCAAGCACGACGATGTCGGTCCGCAGTTCGTCATGTTCGACGAAGCACGGCGCGATCTCGGCACGCACCGCCTCTTCATCGACAAAGCCATCGCGCATATAGACTTCGGCCAGTCCTGCCAGATTGTCGCTGCCAACCAGGCGGACATGGCATTTCTGCGCCCATTTGCCGATCAGGTCGCGGGTATACTGGCGCTTGACTGTGCCGGGCGTCGCCAGCACCGAAACCAACCCGGAGCGCGTGCGTTCCGCTGCCGGCTTGATCGCCGGCACCGTGCCGACGAAAGGATGACCGGGAAATCTTTCGCGCAACGCATCGATGACCAGAGTCGAGGCGGTGTTGCAGGCGATGACCGAAATGGCCGGCGAAAAACGATCAAGCAGCTTGCCGAACAGCTCCAGCACATGTGCCCTCAGTGCCGCTTCCTCCCAAGCCCCGTAAGGGAAAGCCGCGTCGTCGGCGACATAGACGAAGCGGCGGTCGGGCATCAGCACCCGCGCTTCGCGCAGCACCGTCAGGCCGCCGATGCCGGAATCGAACATCAGGATCGGGCGGGCGCTTGAAGGATCGGTCATTGTCATCGTCTACAGGAGAAGGCGGAGAAGGCTGCGGGTCCGCGGCGGGAAGATGGTCACAAATCCCTATTCATCATTTTAGGCCTGATCCATCATTTTTGGGATGATGGACCACAGCAAATAACATTCGGTTACGGCTAGAGCCTGTCTCTCAGGCCTGGTCCTTGTCTGTCGCCTTGGCGGCGCGGGCCGCTGCCGGAAGCCGCCTGGGATCATCGCCCGGCGATCCGTCGCCGCGCGGCATGGCCGGCGAAAACCTGTCCAGCGATGATATTATGCCGCGCAGCACCTTGAGCTCCGGCTCGGCGAAGCCGGCGCGCGTCAGCACCGCGCGCAGGTTGTCGACCATTTTCGGCTTCTTCGCCGCCGGGCGGAAATAGCCGCGCGCTTCGAGCGCGCCTTCCAGATATGCGAACAGGCCGTGCAACTGTTCCTTGGTCGCCGGCATCATGTCGGGACTGGAAAAGTTGGTTTTGGTCTCGTCTTCCAGGCCCGACTTCATCCACTCATAGGACATCAGCAAGGCGGCCTGGGCGATGTTGAGCGAGGAGAAGGCGGGATCGACCGGGAAGGTGACGATCTCGTCGGCGAGGCCGACCTCGTCATTGTAGAGCCCGAACCGCTCGCGGCCGAACAGGATGCCGGTGCGCTGTCCGGATCGCTGCCGCGCTCTCAGCGCCCTGCCCGCCTTGACCGGTCCGCGCACCGGTTTGAAATTATCGCGCGCGCGCGCCGTGGTGGCGAAGACGAAATTGAGGTCGGCGACCGCCGAGGCCAGATCGTCATATACTACTGCGGCATCGATGACGTGATCGGCGCGGCTCGCGGCAGCGCGCGCCTTTTCGCTCGGCCAGCCGTCGCGCGGATTGACGAGGCGCAGCTCGGACAAACCGAAATTCGCCATGGCGCGCGCGACCATGCCGATATTCTCGCCGAGCTGCGGCTCGACCAGGATGATCGCCGGGCCGGTGGCAGGAAGGATGTCGTTGCTGGCTTGCATTGTCTCAATGAACTGCTGTTTGCGGCATTTCAGCGTCCCCTGCCATATCCGGCCGCGAAAATGAAGCTTTGGCAAGGAGCGGCCGATGCCAGGGGCGAGCCCGCTGGCGCGGATCGCCGTTTGCGCGGCCAAAAATGCTTTGATATACGGGCCGCATCCCCGGCCAAAGCCATGCGGGCAAGGCCGTTCCGATCCCCAACAATGAGGCATTCTTTCCATGGCGAAGATCAAGGTGGCGAACCCGGTCGTCGAACTCGACGGCGACGAGATGACCCGCATCATCTGGCAGTTCATCAAGGACAAGCTGATCCACCCCTATCTCGACCTCAAGCTTGAATATTACGACCTCAGCGTTGAGCACCGCGACGCCACCAACGACCAGGTGACCATCGATTCGGCCAATGCCATCAAGAAGCATGGCGTCGGCGTGAAATGCGCGACGATCACCCCCGACGAGCAGCGTGTCGAGGAATTCGGGCTGAAGAAGATGTGGAAGTCGCCGAACGGCACCATCCGCAACATCCTCGGCGGCACCATCTTTCGCGAGCCGATCATCATGAAGAACGTGCCGCGGCTGGTGCCCGGCTGGACCAAGCCGATCATCGTCGGCCGTCATGCCTTCGGCGACCAGTACCGCGCCACCGACTTCCGCTTCCCCGGTAAGGGCAAGCTGACGATCAAGTTCGTCGGCGAGGACGGCAAGGTGATCGAGCATGACGTGTTCGAGGCGCCGGCCGCCGGCGTCGCCATGGCCATGTACAATCTCGACGACTCGATCCGCGAATTCGCCCGCGCCTCGCTCAATTACGGCCTGCTGCGCAACTACCCGGTCTACCTCTCGACCAAGAACACCATCCTCAAGGCCTATGACGGCCGCTTCAAGGACATTTTCCAGGAAGTCTACGAGGCAGAGTTCGAAGCCGAGTTCAAAGCCAAGAAGCTCTGGTACGAGCACCGGCTGATCGATGACATGGTTGCCTCCAGCCTGAAATGGTCGGGCGGCTATATCTGGGCCTGCAAGAACTATGATGGCGACGTTCAGTCGGACACCGTGGCGCAAGGTTTTGGGTCGCTCGGCCTGATGACCTCGGTGCTGATGACGCCGGACGGCAAGACGGTGGAGGCAGAGGCGGCGCACGGCACCGTTACCCGTCATTATCGGCAGCACCAGAAGGGCGAGGAAACCTCGACCAATTCGATCGCCTCGATTTTCGCCTGGACGCGCGGCCTGGCGCACCGCGCCAAACTCGACGACAATGCCGAGCTGATGCGTTTTGCCGAGACGCTGGAAAAAGTCTGCATCCAGACCGTCGAAGCCGGCTTCATGACCAAGGATCTGTCGCTGCTGATCGGTCCCGACCAGCCATGGCTTTCGACCACCGGCTTCCTCGACAAGATCGACGAGAATCTGCAGAAGGCGATGGCCTGACCAGCGCTGTGAGCAGGCCCGTCGTCTACGGGGCGGACTACAGCGTCTATGTGCGCATCGTCCGCCTCGCACTCGAGGAAAAAGGCATCGGCTACGAACTCGTGCCGGTCGACATCTTTGCGGCGGACGGCATTCCGGGCTGGTATCTCGACCATCAGCCGTTCGGCCGCATCCCGGCCTTCGAGCATGACGGGTTCCGCCTCTTCGAGACCAGCGCGATCGCCCGCTATGTCGACGAAGCCTTCGAAGGCCTCACGTTGCAACCGGCCGAAGCCCGATCTCGCGCACGTATGAACCAGATCATCGGCATGCTCGACGCCTATGCCTATCGGGCCATGGTCTGGGATGTCGCCGTCGAGCGACTGGAGAAAACAACGCCCGACGAGGCTTTGATCGCCAATGGGCTTCTGCAGGCGAGAACGACACTTAAGGCGCTCTCATCGCTGAAAGCCGAGGGGCCGTGGCTGTTGGGAGCGCAACTGACGCTGGCCGACCTGCATGCAGCACCCATTATCGGCTATTTCGTCAAGGTCACTGAGGGGCAAAACCTGCTGGCCGAGTTCGCCGATATCCAGGCCTGGTGGGGTCACATCACCGGACGGGAGAGTTTTGCGAAGACCGAAAAGGCCGGGTGACAAAGTCCGAAAGGCCGAGGGACAGCACCCCCCTCTGTCCTGCCGGACATCTCCCCCTCAAGGGGGGAGATCGGATGTCACGATTGTTTTCGCCAATTTTCGACGTTTGTGAAAAAGGCAGGGCAATGAAGCTGCCAATCTCCCCCCTTGATGGGGAGATGTCCGGCAGGACAGAGGGGGGTGCCTCCAGACCTCCGGCGACCGATCAAGCCGCCTCCAGGGCCGCCTTCACCGCAGCGATCGCGTCTTCGGCCCTCGAGGCGTCCGGGCCGCCGGCCTGGGCCATGTCAGGCCGACCGCCGCCGCCCTGCCCGCCCAATGCCGCGGACGCCACACGCACCAGATCGACAGCGCTGAAGCGGCCGGTCAGGTCGTCGGTGACGCCGACCACGACGCTGGCCTTGTTGTCCTCGCCGGCGCCGACGAAGACGACGACGCCGGAGCCAAGCGACTTCTTGCCGGCATCGGCCAACGGCTTCAAATCCTTTGGCGAAACGCCGGAAACCGCCTTGCCGAGAAACCCAACACCGGCAATGGTCTCGTTCTCGGCAGGCACGCCGGCTGGCGAGCGGTCGCCCAGCGCCAGCTTCTTGCGTGCCTCGGTCAATTCCTTCTCGAGCTTCTTGCGCTCGTCGAGCAGCGCCTCGACGCGCGCCGGCACGTCGGCCGGCGAAATCTTCAGCGCCGCCGCTGCCGCCTTCAGCCGCTTGTCCTGCTCGTCGAGATACTTTCTGGCCGCCTCGCCGGTCAGCGCCTCGATGCGGCGCATGCCGGCGGCGACGGCGCTGTCCGACACGATGCGCACCAGACCGATATCGCCGGTCGCCCTGACATGCGTGCCGCCGCATAGCTCGACCGAATAGGGCCGGTTGGCCCTGGCGCCATGCAAGCCCGTGCCCATCGAAACGACGCGCACTTCATCGCCATACTTTTCGCCGAACAGCGCCATGGCGCCTTCGGCAATGGCATCGTCAACCGACATCAGCCGCGTGGTGACCGGGCTGTTCTGGACGACGATCTCGTTCGCCATCCGCTCGACCTCTTCGAGTTCGTCAGGCGAGATCGGCTTGTTGTGCGAGATGTCGAAGCGCAGACGCTCGGGCGCGACCAGTGAGCCCTTCTGCGCGACATGGGTACCGAGCACCTCGCGCAGCGCTTCGTGGATCAGATGCGTCGCGGAATGGTTCGCGCGCAGCCTGGAGCGGCGCGCATGGTCGACCTGCAGCTCTACGGTCGCGCCCGTGTCGACGGTGCCGTCGGCCACCTTGCCGAGATGCACGAAAAGCCCGTCGGCCTTCTTCTGCGTATCGGAGATCTCGATTGAGAACCCTTCGCCTGAAATGACGCCGGTATCGCCCACCTGGCCGCCGGATTCGCCATAGAACGGCGTCTGGTTGACGACCACGGCAACCGCCTCGCCGTTGGCGGCGCTGTCGACGATCTTGCCGTCCCTGACCAGCGCCTGGATAAGGCCTTCCGCCTGCTCGGTCTCGTAGCCGAGGAACTCGGTGGCGCCATGCATCTCGCGCACCGGGAACCACACTGTTTCGGTCGCGGCCTCGCCGGAACCAGCCCAGCTCTTGCGCGCCTCCGCCTTCTGCTGCTCCATCGCATTGGTGAAGCCGGCAAGATCGACCGAGATGTTGCGCTGACGCAGCGCGTCCTGCGTCAGATCGAGCGGAAAGCCATAGGTGTCGTAGAGCTTGAAGGCGGTCTCGCCATCCAGCATGTCGCCGGCACCCAGCTTTTCCGTCGCTTCCGAAAGCAGGCCCAAGCCGCGCACAAGCGTCTTGCGGAAACGGGTTTCTTCAAGCTTCAGCGTCTCGGTGATCATCTGTTCGCCACGCACCAGTTCCGGATAGGCCTGGCCCATCTCGCGCACCAGCGCCGGTACCAGCCGCCACATCAGCGGATCATGGGCGCCCAGAAGCTGCGCATGGCGCATGGCGCGGCGCATGATGCGACGCAGCACGTAGCCGCGGCCCTCATTGGACGGCAGCACCCCGTCGGCCACCAAAAAGCAGGACGAACGCAAATGGTCGGCGATGACGCGGAACGATCCGACGGTGTCGGCATCCGGACCGCGGCCGAGCGCGGATGACGCAGCCTCGATCAGGTGACGGAACAGGTCGGTCTCGAAGACGCTCTCGACCCCTTGCAGAATGGAGGCCATGCGCTCCAGGCCCATGCCAGTGTCGATCGACGGGCGCGGCAGGTCGATGCGCTCGTCCTTCGTCACCTGTTCGTACTGCATGAACACCAGGTTCCAAAATTCGAGGAAACGGTCGCCATCCTCCTCGGGGCTGCCGGGAGGGCCGCCCCAGATGTGCTCGCCACGGTCGATGAAGATCTCCGAGCACGGACCGCAAGGTCCGGTGTCGCCCATCGCCCAGAAATTGTCCGAGGTCGGAATGCGGATGATGCGATCGTCGGAAAAGCCGGCGATCTTCTTCCAGTAGCCGGCAGCCTCGTCGTCGGTGTGATAAACCGTGACCAGCAGCTTGTCCTTCTTCAGCCCGAACTCCCTGGTGATCAGGTTCCAGGCAAGCTCGATGGCGCGCTCCTTGAAATAGTCGCCGAACGAGAAATTGCCGAGCATCTCGAAGAAGGTCAGGTGGCGCGCGGTGTAGCCGACATTGTCGAGGTCGTTGTGCTTGCCGCCGGCGCGAACACTCTTCTGAGCTGTCGTGGCACGCGAATAGGGTCGCTTTTCCAGGCCGGTGAAAACGTTCTTGAACTGCACCATGCCGGCATTGGTGAACATCAGTGTCGGGTCGTTGCGCGGCACCAGCGGGCTCGACGCGACGACCTCGTGACCCTCCTTGCGGAAATAGTCGAGGAATGTCGACCGGATCTCATTCACGCCACTCATGAATAACACTGCCTTTTAGCTTTAGAGAGAGCCGTCGGCCCGGCCGACGGCAAATGGACATGGCCTTTTAGCCGCCGCGTTGCACCCTGTCCAGAAACACGGTATTGGGCCAATTTGCGGGGCTTGCCGGTCATCTCGTTGCCGGCTTGCCGGTCATCTCGGCGCCACCGCTGAAACGCAAACCGCCGGCGCTAGGCCGGCGGTTCGAACGCAACAATACAGAACTCGATTACACAGGCTGGAGGTGATGTGCGGGAATCATGGCCAAACTCCGGCCATTGCCGAAGCCTACATGGCGCCAGCTTCGTCCTCGAAACCGTCGTCTCCGCCTTCGGAACCACCATTCTCGAGGAACTTCTCCGCAATCAGCCCGGCATTCTGCCGTAGTGCCAATTCGATCTCGCGCGCCGTGTCGGGATTGTCGCGCAGGAACAGTTTTGCATTCTCGCGGCCCTGGCCGAGACGCTGCGAATTGTAGGAGAACCAGGCGCCCGACTTTTCGACCACGCCGGCCTTGACGCCGAGGTCGACCAGCTCGCCGGTCTTGGACACGCCCTCGCCATACATGATATCGAACTCGACCACCTTGAAGGGCGGCGCCAGCTTGTTCTTGACCACCTTGACGCGGGTCTGGTTGCCGACGACCTCGTCGCGGTCCTTGACCGAGCCGATGCGGCGAATGTCGAGGCGTACCGAAGCATAGAATTTCAGCGCGTTGCCGCCGGTCGTGGTCTCGGGCGAACCGAACATGACGCCGATCTTCATGCGGATCTGGTTGATGAAGATGACCATGGTGTTGGAGCGCGAGATCGAGGCGGTCAGCTTGCGCAGCGCCTGGCTCATCAGGCGGGCCTGCAGGCCGGGCAGCGAATCGCCCATCTCGCCTTCGATTTCGGCGCGCGGCGTCAGCGCCGCGACCGAATCGACCACCAGAACGTCGATGGCGCCGGAACGCACCAGCGTGTCGCAGATCTCCAGCGCCTGCTCGCCGGTATCGGGCTGCGAGATTAAGAGGTTTTCGAGATCGACGCCGAGCTTGCGGGCATAGACCGGGTCGAGCGCGTGCTCGGCATCGACGAAGGCGCAGATGCCGCCCTTCTTCTGGGCCTCCGCCACAGTGTGCAGCGCCAGCGTCGTCTTGCCCGAGCTTTCCGGCCCGTAGATCTCGATGATACGGCCGCGCGGCAGGCCGCCGACGCCGAGCGCGATGTCGAGGCCAAGCGAACCGGTCGGCACCGTTTCGATCTCGACGACCTGCTCGTTTGCGCCGAGCCGCATGATCGAGCCCTTGCCGAAGGCACGCTCGATTTGCGACAGCGCCGCATCCAGAGCCTTTGATTTGTCCACCGTTTTGTCCTCTACAAGCCGCAAAGAATTCTGAGCCATGATACATCACCCCTTGGTCGTCAATGAAGGCCGGACAATCCGTAATCCTTACTAATTTGTACCTTTTTTGTTCTCGTCTGGCAAGGGGAGACAAACGATTGAAAAACCAACAGTATCCGGATTTGTTCTTTTTTTGTTTCGCGTTTTCACCCCAGGATGTATCCCGCTTCACCCGCAGGATTCTGCTGGGCATCTTCCGAATCGCGCTTCGGGTTGCCGGGTTCCGCCGGACAACCTAGTCTCCATCCGGGCAACAAGGTCATCTCACTGGGCATGATGAAGTCGCCGACGATCCTGGCAGTGGGCGGCGTCTATATCGAGCGGCGCGGCCGGCTTGCCGGCGCCTTTGTGCCGGCGGCGTCAAATCCCGGCATGATGCGCGAGGAGGTTGGCGGCGCCGTCTTCAATGCGCTGCGCTGCGCCGTGCGCCGCGGCGTCTCCGGCTCGCTGCTTTCGGTTCGCGGCGGCGATGTTCTGGCCGATACGGTCGCGCGCGCCGTCGCTGCGGCCGGCATTGCCGATCTGTCCGTGGTGTTCCTCGATCGCACGACGCCGAGCAACACGACGATATTCGACGGCGACGGCGCGCTGATCGTCGGTCTTGCCGACATAGCGCTCTACGACCTGGCGCTTGCCAAGCAGATCCGCCGTGCCAAGGTGCGCGAGGCAATCAGCACCGCCGATGCGGTTCTGTGCGACGCCAACCTGCCGTCGACGGCGCTCGAGCGGCTGGTGACGCTTGCAGCCGGCAAGCCGGTGTTTGCACTTGCCGTTTCGCCCAGCAAGGCGGCGCGGCTGACGCTGGTGCTGGAGTTTCTGGCGATGACCTTCATGACCCGGCACGAGGCCGGCGCGCTTACCGGCGCCGACGTCGATGCTGACGAGCGTGGCATTGTCGACGGCTTAAGACGCGCCGGCCTGAAAAGCGGCGTGGTCACCGCTGGCGACGGTCCAGTGCTCGGTTTCGACGAAACCGACGCCTTCTCGATCCTGCCGCCGAAAAAAGTCACGGACGGCGCCGCCGATGCGCTGGCGGGCGCAACGGTCGCCGCCCTGCTGCGCGGCCTGACGCTGCGCGCAGCGCTGCGCGACGGCGTTGCCGCGGCAATGCTCGCGATCGAAAGTGCCGGGCTTGTGCCGGGCTTAACGGCGGCAGACTTTGCCGACGCGCTGGCCCTTGTGCCCGAGCCGCAGGAATTGGCATGAGGTGACGACCAGCAGCTACTTGCCGGCCCGCAGCCCCGCCTCATAGGCCCGCCGCGCCCAGACCGCCATCTCATCCGGATCGTCGAAGGCGCTGTCGGGAACGCTCCAATACGGCATCGACACCAGCTTGCCGTGCCGCGACCCGGTATAGGTCCATTGCCGGCAGCCGGCCGCCTCGAATTCGGGCGCGCTTTCCGCGTCGGCCTTCAGCATCAATTCGCCACGCACCACGATGGCGACGATAACGCCATCAAAATAGATGCCCTTGCCACCGAACATCTTGCGAATGCTGACCGGGCCGAGGGCTTCGAAAAGTTCGGCAATGCGTTCATTGTCCATGCCGCAATCATGTCATCCGGATTTCCCCTTGTCATCGCCGCAACCGGCACCATCCTGACAAGTTGAAAACCAATTTCGTCCGAGTTTTTCATGCCGCTTCTGCTCAAAGGGTCCTGCCGGTGCAATGCTGTCCGCTTCGAGGTGGAAAGCCACACGCCGGTGCCTTTCATGCTGTGCTACTGCTCGATCTGCCGCAAGCAGCAGGGCGGTGGTGGCTTTGCCATCAATCTCGGCGCCGATTACGAGACGCTGAAAATCAAGGGCAAGCGCAATCTTGGCGCCTACCAGGCCGAGATCGAGGATGATGAGCATCCGCAGTGCGAGATCTCGTCAGGCGAGCGGAACTTCTGCAGGAAATGCGGATCGGCACTGTGGCTCTACGACCGGACCTGGCCGGAACTGGTCCACCCCTTCGCCTCGGCGATCGACACCGACCTGCCGAAACCGCCTGAAAAGGTGCACCTCATGCTGAAATACAGGGCGAACTGGGTCGAGCCCGAAATCGGCAAGGACGACAAGGTCTTCGACGTCTATCCCGAGGAATCGATCGCAGACTGGCACAAGCGAACGGGAATGTGGGTGGATTAGGTCCCTTCTCCCCGTTCGCATAGGCTAAGCCCCCTCACCCGGATTGCCAACCGAATTGCGAAGGGCAATTCGGGGCAATCCGACCTCTCCCCGAGGGGAGAGGAGGTGGCCAGCGTTGATGCAAGCCTCTTCTCCCCAGCGGGGAGAAGGTGGCCCGAAGGGCCGGATGAGGGGGACACGGGGGCGAAGGAAGATCAGGCCGATGCGCGCGCCTCGGCCAGGGCCTTCAGATCGGCCGGCTTGAGCTCCACCGATTCGCCGCAGCCGCAGGCCGAGCTCTGGTTCGGGTTGCGGAAGGTGAAGCCGGTGCGCAGCGTCGTCTGCTCGAAATCCATCTCGGTGCCGAACAGGAAAAGCGCTGCCTCAGGCGCGACATAGACATGGGCGCCGTCGCGCTCGATATGATCGTCCCTGGTGTTGGGCTCGGTCACCAGGTCGACCGTATATTCCATGCCGGCGCAGCCGCCCTTCTTGATGCCAAGGCGAATGCCATGCGCATTCTCACGGGTCGCGACGATCTCGCGAACCCGATCGGCAGCCTTTTCGGTCATCGTGATGACGGCGAAGCGTCCCATTCTTTTTCTCCGCGTTCGCGCAGGTTCAAGGCCTGCGGAATGAGTCTTCACCTAAAATGGTGAAGTTTTCTGCCTGGCGCAAGTGCGCCTCAATACCAGCCCACCGCGACCTGCGCCTCTTCCGACATGCGGTCGGGCGACCAGGGCGGATCGAAGGTCATGTTGACCTCGACGCCGGAAACGCCTTCGACGGCGCCGACGGCATTTTCCACCCAGCCCGGCATTTCGCCGGCCACCGGGCAGCCCGGCGCGGTCAGCGTCATGTCGATCTTGACCGAGCGGTCGTCCTCGATGTCGATCTTGTAGATCAGGCCGAGCTCATAGATGTCGGCCGGGATTTCCGGGTCGTAGACCGTCTTCAGCGCCGAAACGATGTCGTCGGTCAGCCGTGCCAGTTCGTCGGCGGGAATGGCCGAGGCGGAAACCACCTCATTGGTTACCGTTTCCGACGTGGTCTCAGCGGTGTGGCCTACATCATCCATGATCGTCATCCGAAGAACTTTCGCGCTTTTTCGAGCGCATCGGCCAAAGCGTCGACTTCGGCTCTGGTGTTATACATGCCGAACGATGCCCTGCATGTGGAGGTTACGCCAAAACGTTTCAACAGCGGCTGGGCGCAATGGGTGCCGGCACGGACGGCGACGCCTTGCCTGTCGATCACCATCGACACGTCGTGGGCATGAATGCCTTGCAGTTCGAAGGAGATGATGGCGCCCTTGTCAGGCGCTTCGCCGAAGATGCGCAGCGAATTGATGGCGCGCAGCCGCTGATGGGCATAATCCCTAAGATCGGCCTCGTGGGCGGCGATGCGCTCGCGGCCGATCTTTTCCATATATTCGAGCGCCGCACCCAGCCCGATCGCCTGGACGATCGGCGGCGTGCCTGCCTCGAAACGGTGCGGCGGATCGTTGTAGGTGACGATGTCTTGCGTCACCTCCTCAATCATCTCGCCGCCGCCCATGAACGGGCGCATGCGCTCCAGCATGTCCTTCTTGCCATAGAGCACGCCGATGCCCGAGGGCCCATAAACCTTGTGGCCGGTGAAGACGAAGAAATCGCAGTCGAGGTCCTGCACGTCGATCGGCATGTGCACGGCGCTCTGGCTGCCGTCGACCAGCACCGGAATGCCGCGCGCATGCGCGATGCGGACGATCTCCTTGATCGGCGTCACCGTGCCCAGCGCATTCGACATGTGCGTGATGGCGACCAGTTTTGTGCGGTCGGTCAGCCGTTTCTCGAACTCCTCGATGTGGAAGATGCCGAGATCGTCGACCGGCACCCAGACCAGCTTCGCGCCCTGCCGCTCGCGGATGAAATGCCACGGCACGATGTTGGAATGGTGTTCCATGATCGACAGGACTATTTCATCGCCCTCGCCGATATTGGGCATGCCATAACCATAAGCAACGGTGTTGATCGCCGCGGTCGTGTTCGAGGTGAAGACGATGTTGTCGGTATCAGGCGCGTTCAGAAATCTTTGCACAATCTTGCGCGCGTTCTCAAAGGCGTCGGTCGCGGCATTCGACAGGAAATGCAAGCCACGATGGACGTTGGCATATTCCTGGGAATAAGCGTGCTGGATGGCGTCGAGCACGGCCTGCGGCTTCTGCGCCGAGGCGCCGTTGTCGAGATAGACCAGCGGTTTGCCGTAGACTTCCCGCGACAGGATCGGAAAGTCGCGGCGGATCGCCTCGACGTCGTAGGGGATGTTTTCGACTTTCTGGTCCATCTCGAAGTCCTTGCTACGCCGCGTTCCTTCCAGCACCCCTCATCCGTCTTGGCGCTACGCGCCAATCCACCTTCTTCCACAAGGGGAGAAGGAGAGGCGCTCTTCCTTCTCCCCTTGTGGGAGAAGGTGTCGCCGAAGGCGACGGATGAGGGGTGTTGGCCGAAGCGCCAAACCCTCACCCACTGTCACCCGTGCGCCGCGAACCAGCCGTCGAGCCTCGTTTCCAGCGCCTCGACGATCGCTTCGTCGTCGAGTTCCTCGATCACCTCGGCGACGAACGCCTTGACCAGCAGGCCACGAGCGGCCTTCTCGTCGATGCCGCGCGCCATCAGGTAGAACAAGTGGCTATGATCGATCTCGGTGACGGTGGCGCCGTGGCCGCAAACGACATCGTCGGCGAAGATTTCGAGCTCAGGCTTGGTCGAGAACTCGCCGTCATCCGACAGAAGCAGCGTGTTGCAGGCCATCTTGGCGTTGGTCTTCTGCGCGTATTGGTGGACGTTGATGCGCCCCTGGAAGACGCCGCGCGCTCTTCCCGTCACCACGTTGCGGATCACTTCCGTCGAAGCCGTGTGCGGCACCGCATGGTCGAGCACCATGGTCACGTCGGTATGGGTATCACCAGCAAGCAGGTTGATGCCGCGCAGCGTGAAATCGGCGCCTTCGCCTGTCGTTCTGACCACGATCTCCTGGCGCACCAGCTTGCCGCCGGCATTCATCACGAACAGCGTCAGCTTCGCATTTTTGCCAAGATGCGCCTTGAACTGGGCAAGATGCGTCGCCGTATCCGGCTGCTCCTGCACGATCAGCCAGGTCACCTCGGCGCCCTCGTCAAGCAGAAGCTGGCTGACCGAACTGACGAGTGCGGCGCCCTCGCCCGCCTGGCGCTCGACGATCACGGCCTTGGCGCCGGCGCCGACGCGGACGCGGACGCGGACATGCGTCTGGCCGCCGGCCTGCAGGTTCTGCAGTTCGATCGGCTTGTCCAACTCGGTGCCGTCGGCAATGTCGACAAAATAGCCGTCGGCAACGAAAGCGGTGTTCAGCGCGCCGATGGCATCGTCGGCGCCATAGAGGTCGAGGCCCGGTGCGATGCTGCCGTCGGTCAGCTTCTCCGACAGGCGCTGCACGGCGATGCCCTCGATTTCAGGCATTTTCGCACTGGACACGCCGTTGAGCACCGGCAGGACAGCGGATCCTTCGACGACAGGCGCAATGGCTTTTGGGGCGGCTGCGGGATCGAAATCCGGAACCGAAGTCAATAGGCGTCGCAGGTCGGTGTAGTGCCAGGATTCGACGCGCCGCGTCGGCAGGCCGCTCTTAATCGCCTCGATGGCGTCGTCGCGCTTCAGCATCACCGTGCCGTCGCCGGGCAGCAACGACAGTCGGTCGCTGAAGGCGTCGATCAGCGCCGTCTCAGTCGGCGTTCGCTGGGGTGTCGTATGTATATTCATCGGTCTCGCCTTGTTTGGCTTGCCTTCTTGGCCTTCTGGCATCTCACGCAGCTTGGCCGATCACGCCGGCATAGCCATTGGCCTCGAGGTCGAGCGCCAGCGACTTGTCGCCCGACTTGACCACCTGGCCTCTGTACAGCACGTGCACGCTATCCGGCACGATGTACTGAAGCAGGCGCTGGTAGTGGGTGATGATGACGATGGCGCGGTCCGGCGCGCGCAACGCGTTGACGCCTTCCGAAACGATCTTCAGCGCATCGATGTCGAGACCTGAGTCTGTCTCGTCGAGCACGCACAGCTTTGGCTCCAGAAGCTTCATCTGCAGGATCTCGGCGCGCTTCTTCTCGCCGCCGGAAAAGCCGACATTGAGCGGCCGCTTCAGCATCGCCATGTCCATGTCGAGCAAGGCGGCGGCATCCTTCACGCGCTTCAGGAATTCCGGGATCTTCAGCGGCTCCTCGCCGCGCGCCTTGCGCTGCTCGTTCATCGCCACTTTCAGGAATTCCATCGTCGCCACACCGGGTATCTCCATCGGATACTGGAAGGCGAGAAAAATGCCTGATGTGGCGCGCTCGGCAGGATCCATTTCGAGGATCGACCGGCCGTTGTAGAGGATGTCGCCTTCGGTCACCTCATAATCCTCGCGCCCGGCGAGGATGTAGGACAGCGTCGATTTTCCCGAGCCGTTCGGCCCCATGATGGCGGCGACCTCGCCGGCTTTCACCGTCAGGTTCAGGCCGCGGATGATCTCGGTGCCGTCATCGACGATGCGAGCATGCAAATTTCTGATTTCAAGCATTTTTTCTTTTCCTGAAAATTTTCGGTCCGGTCAGCCGACCGAGCCCTCGAGGCTGATCCCAATCAGCTTCTGCGCCTCGACCGCGAATTCCATCGGCAGTTGCTGGATGACGTCCTTGACGAAGCCGTTGACGATCAGCGCGATCGCCTCTTCTTCGGGAATGCCGCGCTGCATGACGTAGAACTTCTGGTCCTCGGAAATCTTCGACGTCGTCGCCTCATGCTCGAACTGCGCCGTTGCGTTCTTGGCTTCCATGTAGGGCACGGTGTGGGCGCCGCACTGGTCGCCGATCAGCAGCGAGTCGCAGTTGGTGAAGTTGCGGGCGTTGGTCGCCTTGCGGTGCGCCGAGACCTGGCCGCGATAGGTGTTCTGCGAGAAGCCGGCGGCGATGCCCTTGGAGATGATGCGGCTCGACGTGTTCTTGCCGAGATGGATCATCTTGGTGCCGCTGTCGACCTGCTGGTAGCCGTTCGACACGGCGATCGAATAGAACTCGCCGCTGGAATCGTCACCGCGCAGGATGCAGCTCGGATATTTCCAGGTGATCGCCGAGCCGGTCTCGACCTGGGTCCATGAAATCTTCGAACGGTGGCCGCGGCAGTCGCCGCGCTTGGTGACGAAATTGTAGATGCCGCCCTTGCCTTCGGCGTCGCCGGGGTACCAGTTCTGCACCGTCGAGTATTTGATCTCGGCATCGTCGAGCGCGATCAGTTCGACAACCGCAGCGTGAAGCTGGTTCTCGTCGCGCTGCGGCGCCGTGCAGCCTTCGAGATAGGAGACGTAGGCCCCTTCCTCTGCGATGATCAGCGTGCGCTCGAACTGGCCGGTGTTCTTCTCGTTCATGCGGAAATAGGTCGACAGTTCCATCGGGCAGCGCACGCCCTTGGGCACGAAGACGAAAGAACCGTCGGTGAACACCGCCGAATTCAGCGTGGCGTAGAAATTGTCCGAAGTCGGCACGACCGAGCCGAGATACTTCTTCACCAGATCCGGGTGCTCGCGGATGGCTTCCGAGATCGAGCAGAAGATGACGCCGGCC
Organism: Mesorhizobium sp. WSM4810; assembly: GCF_055811235.1. Classification (NCBI taxonomy): domain Bacteria; kingdom Pseudomonadati; phylum Pseudomonadota; class Alphaproteobacteria; order Hyphomicrobiales; family Phyllobacteriaceae; genus Mesorhizobium; species Mesorhizobium sp. WSM4810. The sequence goes on from NZ_JBVVQV010000003.1 coordinate 151,423, forward strand.
TGCGCCAGCTCCTTCTTGAAGGTGGTGACGACGGACACGGAATCGAACACGGCGTCGACGGCGACGCGGCCCGACTTGTAGACATTGTCGCTGGCTTCCTCGAGTTCCGACGCGTCGGTCTTCTGCACACCGGCGAGGATCTCCTGCTCCCTCAGCGGGATGCCGAGCTTTTCATAGACCCTCAACAGTTCGGGGTCGACGTCGCTCAGCGATGTCGGTCCTGGCGTGCTCTTGGGCGCCGCATAATAGTAGAGGTCCTGGAAATCGATCTTTGGATAGTGGACGCGCGCCCATTTCGGCTCGTCCAGCGTCACCCAGCGCCGATACGCTTCCAGACGCCATTCCAGCATCCAGGACGGCTCGTCCTTCTTCGCCGAAATGAAGCGGATAATGTCTTCACTCAGGCCCTTTGGGGCCTTGTCCATCGCGATTTCGGTCTGGAATCCGTATTTGTATTGGTCGACGTCGATCTTTCGGACCCGATCGATCGTGTCCTGCACAGCAGGCATCAGCGTTCTCCATCCACGCCGGGGTCAAGGCCCGGCAGTTTTCAAACTATGGCACCGCGAAACCAGTACCCGCGAGGCACCCGAGGCGGCGTAAGTTCCATATAGTGCGTCACTGCCGGGAATTCACCCGGCCACCATGAAACGCACGGCTCTACCAGGCCAAAAAGCCTGCGTTTGTTTGCCGCGCTCAGGCGGCTTCTTCCCTGCCTGCGCGGCGTGAGGCAATGCCGGCCAGCGCAGTGCGGAACAGTTCGATGTCCTGCGCGCTCGTTGCGTGGCCGATGGACACGCGCAAAGCGCCAAGGCTGTCATTGTATCCCATGGCTTTCAGCACATGGCTCGGGCCGATCTTGCCCGACGAACAGGCGGAACCGGCCGACAGCGCCACGCCGGCGAGGTCGAAGGCGATCTGCGCCGTCTCGGCCTTCATGCCCGCAATAGCGAAGAATGTCGTGTTGGCAAGCCTCGGCGCGCCGGTTCCGAAGATCTCCGCATCCGGCACCAGCGTTTTCACGATCGCCTCGATCTCATCGCGGCGGCTGCCGACGGCGTCGATGCGCTTCAATCCGATCAGGGCCTCGCGCGCCGCTGCGCCAAAGCCGACAATCGCGGCCAGGTTTTCGGTGCCGCCGCGATGACCCTTTTCCTGGCCGCCGCCGGCGATCAACGGCCTTGGCATCATCAGATCCGCGGCGGCGACGATGGCGCCAACGCCCATGGGGCCGCCGATCTTGTGCGAAGACAGAATCAAGTAATCGGCATAACCCGCTGACATATCGAGCGGAATGCGACCGGCTGCCTGCACGGCGTCGACGACCAGGATGCCGCCTGCCGCCTTGACGATTTCGGCGATGCGCCCGACCGGCTGGATGACGCCGGTCTCGTTGTTGGCGGCATGGATCGCCACCAGCGGCAGGCCGTCCGCCTTGTCATGACGGCCAAGTGCCGCCGCCAGCGCGTCCAGCCTGACAATGCCGTCGGCGTCGACGCCGACGCGTGTTACCCGGGCTGCCGGAAAGCGCCCGCCGTTCAGCACACAAGGATGATCGGCTTCGCAGACATAGAGCCGGCTCATGCGGACAGTGCCGCGCCCCATCTGCCAATCCGGCGTCAGCAGCGTCGAGGCGGCTTCCGTCGCACCGGAGGTGAACACGACATGCTCGGCGCCGGCGTTGACCAGCAGCGCCACATCGCGCCTTGCATTCTCGATCAGCCGCCGTGCGGCACGACCTTCGGCATGGACCGACGACGGGTTGGCGGCAGTATCGAGCGCGGCAATCATTGCCGCGGGGGGCCCCCCCCCCCCCCGCGCCCGCGCAGATGTTTTGTTATTATGGGGCGATCCGGCCGAGTAAGGTTTTTATGGTGGCGGAAAGAACCTGTAACAGCGCGGTAGGGCCGCTATATTAT